>NZ_JBQFXP010000042.1:0-601 GCF_056540905.1 Ruegeria sp. AL1 | reverse complement strand
GCCGACGGTGTTGGCGATGCCGCTGCGGGTGATCTCAATGTCAAGACCGATGCGGTGCTCGACACCGATGGTGACGACACCACCGTTGCGGGCAATCTGAACATTAACTTCGGCGCCGATGACGCCAATTCGGTTGTCGACGGCGGCACATCCGCGGGCAATGGCGACCGTGCGGTGACCTTTGCCGCGGATGCGATTGCGACGCTGAACCTGCTTGGCCTGACCTCGCAGGGCGAGGCGGTCAGCTATGCCCTGTCGGGCAATGACGCGATCCTGACGGCGACTGCCGGTGGACGCACCGTGTTCACGGTCACGCTGTCCGACCAGGGTACGGGCTCGTACCTGTTTGATCTCAATGATGTTCTGGATCATCCGACAGCGAACACCGAAGACAATATCAACCTGTTCTTCAACTTCACCGCGACGGATTCGGATGGCGACACCTCGTCGTCCTCGTTCCGGGTTCGCGTTGATGATGACGGTCCGGTTGTCGGTACGCCTGCGAATGCGCGGGTGGACGAGGATGACCTGACCACGGCCGGCGCTCGTGATCTTGCCGACGGTGTTGGCGATGCCCCTCCGGGTGATCTCAATGTCAAGA
>NZ_JBQFXP010000041.1:0-807 GCF_056540905.1 Ruegeria sp. AL1 | reverse complement strand
GGTTCTGTCGCAAACTCCGTCCCCACCTGTCAGATCGAACGCAGTTCTGTTAACGCGGGCTGGAATATGACAGGAGCTAACCGTGACGATCTCATTTAAGGGTGCGCACTTCCCGAAAGACGTGATTTTGCACGCGGTTTTCTTCTACCTGCGCTACGGTGTTTCTTACCGGGATCTGGAAGAAATCATGGCGGAACGCGGAGTTAATCTGGATCATGCAACACTGAACCGCTGGGTCAGTCGATATGCTGGTCTCATTGCGGACGCAGCTAGGTATAGAAAGCGTCCCGCCGACCGTTCGTGGCGAATGGATGAAACATATGTGAAAGTGAAGGGCAAGTGGGTTTATCTTTATCGAGCAATCGATAAACACGGCAAGACCCTTGATTTCATGCTGTCCGAGCGCTGGAACAAAGCCGCTGCGACGAGGTTTTTTGCCCGCGCGCTTGAGGTAAACGGTCTACCGCGCAAGATCGTCATCGACAAAAGTGGTGCCAACACGGCCGGTATCAAGGCAATCAATAAGATGCTCAAGAGCTTTGGTTGTCCAATCCCGATTGAGCTGGTCAGGCGGAAATACCTCAATAACATCATTGAACAGGATCACCGCTTCATCAAACGAAGGATTAAACCCATGCTGGGCTTCAAGTCTTTCGCTTCAGCCGCATCTGTCTTGGCAGGCATAGAACTGGTCAACATGATCCGCAAAGGTCAATTCACGCCCGGACTCCGCCCGTTTAAGCAGTTTATCCAGCTGGCGGGATAACCGCCTATCCAGTTTCGTCTATACAACTCTCAAAGAAATTT
>NZ_JBQFXP010000040.1:0-1073 GCF_056540905.1 Ruegeria sp. AL1 | reverse complement strand
CGAAACCGCAGGTTGTCACGTGAAAGCTGATCGACGCGGGTGACGCCCATCAGCTTCATGTCGCGCTCGATCTCGGCCCGCATGAGTCCCAACGCCCGTTCGACACCGGGCTGACCGGCGGCGGCGAGCGGGTACAGGTAGTGCCGCCCGACACCCACAGCCTTGGCCCCCAGCGACAGCGCCTTGAGGACATGGGTGCCTCGCTGAATTCCACTGTCCATCATCACGTCTAGCTTATCGCCGACCGCGTCGACGATCTCGGCCAGTTGGTCGAAAGGCGTGCGCGATCCATCTAGCTGGCGACCACCATGGTTCGACAGGATGATGCCGGTGCAGCCGATCTCAGCCGCGCGGCGGGCATCTTCGACGGTCATGATGCCCTTGAGACAGAACTGACCGTTCCAGTCGCATACCATCTGCGCCACGTCGTCCCAATTCATCGACGGATCCAGCATCTCGGTAAAATACCCACCGATGGAACTGGCCCCGCCGCCCATATCAACATGCTCGTCCAGTTGCGGCAGGCGGAATTTCTCGTGCGTGACATAGTTGATGCCCCACATCGGTTTGATCGCAAACTGAATCATGCCGCCCAACGTCAACCGGAACGGGATCGAAAACCCCGTTCGCAGATCGCGTTCGCGATTGCCGCCAGTGATGCTGTCCACGGTCAGCATCATGACCTCGACCCCCGCCTCTTTTGCGCGCTGCATCATGGCCGAGTTCAGCCCACGATCCTTGTGGAAGTAGAACTGATAGACCTGAGGGTTCTTGTGTTTCTGCCGCAGTTCCTCCAGCGACACGGTTCCCAACGAAGACACGCCGAACATGGTCCCGTATTTCTCGGCCGCGGCCGCCACGGCGCGCTCGCCCTGATGGTGGAACAGGCGCTGCAACGCTGTGGGCGAGCAATAGATCGGCATGTCCAGCTTTTGCCCCATGACGGTGACGGACATGTCCACGTCCTTCACCCCGCGCAACACCGATGGCAGCAGATCGCAGCGGTCAAACGCGTTGGTGTTTTCGCGATACGTCACCTCATCATCGGCACCGCCGTCGATATAGTTGAAGAT
>NZ_JBQFXP010000039.1:0-1113 GCF_056540905.1 Ruegeria sp. AL1 | reverse complement strand
TCAATACACCACGACCGAGCGGATGCTCTCGCCCCGGTGCATCAGGTCGAACCCTTCGTTGATATCGTCCAGACTCATAGTGTGAGTGATCATCGGGTCGATCTCGATTTTGCCTTCCATGTACCAGTCAACGATCTTGGGCACATCGGTGCGACCGCGCGCGCCGCCAAAGGCCGTGCCGCGCCATGACCGGCCTGTGACCAGCTGGAACGGACGGGTCGAGATTTCGGCCCCTGCGGGGGCCACGCCGATGATGATCGATTCCCCCCAGCCCTTATGCGCCGATTCCAGCGCGTCGCGCATCACGCCGACATTGCCGGTGGCGTCGAATGTGTAATCGGCGCCGCCCTTGGTCAGATCGACCAGATAGGGAACCAGATCGCCCTCGACCTCTTTGGGGTTCACGAAATCGGTCATGCCGAAGGCGGTCGCCATATTGACCTTTGAAGGGTTCAGATCGACGCCAACGATCTGATCGGCCCCGGCCAGTCGCAGTCCCTGAATGACGTTCAGACCGATGCCACCCAGACCGAACACAATAGCACGACTGCCGATCTCGACCTTGGCCGTGTTGATGACCGCGCCAATTCCGGTGGTCACGCCGCAGCCGATATAGCAGATCTTGTCGAAGGGCGCGTCCTCACGCACCTTGGCCAGCGCGATTTCCGGTAGGACCGTATGGTTCGAGAAGGTCGAGCAGCCCATGTAGTGCAGGATCGGGTCGCCATCCAAAGTCGAAAAGCGCGAGGTTCCATCGGGCATCAGCCCTTGGCCCTGCGTGGTCCGGATCGCCTGACACAGGTTGGTCTTGGGATGCAGGCAATACTCGCATTCCCGGCATTCCGGGGTGTAGAGCGGGATCACATGATCGCCCGGCTTCAGGCTGGTGACACCGGGGCCGACCTCCAGCACCACACCTGCGCCCTCATGACCGAGAATGGCGGGAAAAAGGCCTTCGGGGTCGGCACCCGACAGGGTGAATTCATCGGTGTGGCAGATGCCGGTGGCTTTGATTTCCACCAGAACCTCACCCGCTTTGGGGCCTTCGAGGTTCACATCCATCACTTCCAAAGGTTTGCCCGCCTGAACGGCGACGGCGGCACGGGTGCGCAT
>NZ_JBQFXP010000038.1:0-1597 GCF_056540905.1 Ruegeria sp. AL1 | reverse complement strand
GGCAGTTTAAGTCGATGTGATAAGAGAGGGTTTCTGGCGCATCTTAACCGCCAAGGAGTGGATCTATGGACGTCCCCTGCGCAAGGTGTTTTTAACGATAGCATCAACGGCATTGGATGCGTGAATCTATCCGGCCTTTGATTGAAGCACCTTGGCCTCTGGCCTCGATGGGATCCGAGGGTTTCAGTGCCTTCCAAGATGACCGGCCTTTCTTGGCCACCACTCCTTACAGGCTGTGAATTGGCGGCCCCTGCCGTTACACCATCGTCATATCACCTCGCATTCTTGGAAGCCGAAGCTTTCCGCGCTACCTGCTATGCTGCTTTGTAGCCTTCCCCACTCCGCAACACCGCCCAGGCAATGCGCGCTGTCTTGTTGGCGATTGCCACGAGCGTTTTGTTGTGACCTCCGCGTGCCAGCAAGTCCTGCGCCCATCTCGCGCGTTGATCGTCGCGATCGGCGGTCCTGATCAGGACGGACCGGGCACCGTGGATGAGCTGGCACCGCAGGTATTGGTTGCCTCGTTTGCCTATGCCACCAAGCCGAGGTTTGCCTCCCGTTGTATATTGTCTGGGAACCAGGCCGATCCATGCCGCGAGCGCCCGGCCAGACGAGAAGTGTCGTCCGTCATCAACGGCAGCGATCAAGGCGGTGGCGATCACCGGCCCGACGCCGGGAAGGGTTGCCAGACGTTTACACCGCTTATCGGTCCGGCAGATCGCGATCAGCTTACGGTCGAGCTCGGCGACGCGTGTGTCCAACGCTTCAAATTCTGCGATGAGTGCGTTGAAGTTCTCCGTTGCCAGCGCCGACAACTTGGCCTCAGCGACGGCATTCCTGATATCCTTTCGGAACCGAAAGGCACCGACTGGAATGACAACGCCATACTCCCCCAGAAGGCCACGAATGTGATTAATCAATCCGGTCCGTTGTGTAATGAGCCGGTCGCGTGTTCGGTGCAGCATCTGCAAATCCTGTTGCTCCGTCGTCTTCACTGGGACAAATCGCATAGTCGGGCGCAGTGCGGCTTCATGGATCGCCTCGGCATCAACAGCGTCGTTCTTGGAGCCTTTGACAAACGGCATTACAAACCGCGGATGAATGAGGCGCACGGAATACCCCTGGGCCCGGAACCGTCGGCCCCAATGATGAGCGCTGGCGCAAGCCTCCATGGCGACGTTTCCGGGGAAAGTTCCTGAACGGCGGCTTCGAGTTTTGACCTGGTCACCTTCTTCGAGATCACCTCGCCCTCATTGGTGATCCCGTGGATGTGAAACGACTGTTTGCCCAAATCAATCGCAAGTAAGTGCATTCTGTGAACTCCTTCTGTTTGCTACGTTTGCCGAAAACTATCAGCTCGGGTGCAAGGGGCGTCCATTCCATAAGATGAGACAGGTCAAAGCGTTAGGCGTTTGATCCAGTGGATCAAACGTCGCGCATGACCGGAACCAAGCAGAGCCACGGTGAGAAGGTCGTAAAGGACATTCGCCGCACGACCCGCAACAGTATTCCGCAGATGAGAAGATCAGGATCGTGCTGGACGGCCTAAAAGGCGAGGACAGCATTGCAGAGCTGTGCCGTCGTGAGGGCATCGCGC
>NZ_JBQFXP010000037.1:0-1637 GCF_056540905.1 Ruegeria sp. AL1 | reverse complement strand
GTGCCCTGCCACTCCACGGTGCCTGACGCGACGAACTGCGCGGCCAGTTGCGACCCCATGTCGGTCAGATCGGTTTCAGGCCCCGCGAACCGAAAGCTGGAGCCACGGGCGATCACGTTGATCCAGCGCAGCCGGGACAGGGTCGCGATCAGCTCGGCCGGGATGGCTTCGGCAATGGCGATCTGCGTGGTGTCTCCGCCGATCAGCTGAAAGGGACGTATCGCCAGCGTCGGTTTTTGCGCAGGACCGGTGACGCTGTTTGTGGCGGGCTGAGAAAGATCTCTGGGCGTGGCAATGGCCTCGGTCACTTCGGCCACAAACCGAAAGCCATGACCCCGGACGGTGCGAATGATCGCCTGCCGATCTCCGTCATCGCCGACGGCCCGCCGGATTTGGCGGATGGCGGTTGAAAGCGAGGCTTCGGTCACGATCAGGTCGGGCCAGATGGCCTCAAAGATCTGGTCCTTGGACACGGCGCGGTGCCGGTTGCGGATCAGGAACTGCAACAGGGCAAGGCATTTCGGCTCCAATGCGATTGGGCCGTCTGGGCCGGACAGCTCCAAAAGCGCGGTATTCAGCCGGTACGCGTCAAACTCATACACCATTGCGCCTTTTTTAGCCTGATCTTTGTGGCCAACACAAACCTGTGGTTCGCGAATAGCCCGGCAATCTTCAGCAAACCCTCAGGCAACCCTCAAGCGGCGGGCCCGGCACTGGCGTAAGCCTTCCCTGACCCGCCTTTGGTTTTGCGGGTCGTGTGTAGCTTACCTCGTCACAGGAGCCTGAAATGAAACGCCCCGGCCTGATCCTTTATGGCATTGCCGCCTACATCCTTTTCAACGTTGTTTTCCTTTACATGATCGCGTTTTTGCTGGAACTTCCGGTGCCCAAAACCATCAACAGCGGCACACCTGGCCCAGTTGATTTGGCCGTTACGGCCAATCTGGGCTTGGTCTTTCTGTTCGGCTTTTTCCACAGCCTGATGGCGCGGGACCGCTTCAAACGCTGGTGGACCACGATCGTCCCGGCCGAGGCCGAACGCAGCAGTTTTGTCCTGCAATCGGCGCTGTTTCTGGGCCTCGCCCTGTGGCAGTGGCAACCGATCCCGGCAACGATCTGGCAGGTCGGGGGCGTTTACGCATGGCTGGCCTATGCAGTCTGCGCCACGGGCGTCGTACTGGTTGTGCTTTCGACTTTACTGATCGACCATTTCGAGCTGTTCGGCCTGCGCCAGATCTGGTCGGCACATACCGAAAAACCCATGCCCGCACCGCAGTTCCGCACGCCGATGCTGTACCGATTTGTGCGCCACCCGATGCAATTGGGCGTCACTCTGGTGTTCTTCGGTACGCCGCATATGACGGTTGGCCATCTGATCTTTGCCGGGGCGATGACCGCTTATGTTCTGATCGGCTTGTGGTTCGAGGAACGGTCTCTGGTGCGTGAATTCGGCAATACCTATCGCGCCTATCAGAAAATGGTGCCGATGCTGATCCCCCGCTTGGTCCCGATTGCCCGCAATGCTTGCAATCCCCGGCGACTTGAAGCCGTGGAGTTTGAGCGATGAAACAGGATCTTCCCGTTTTTCCGGCCCTTCACGGCTCGACCAGCAGCGGCAAACAGTGGTGCGTTTTGGC
>NZ_JBQFXP010000036.1:0-1664 GCF_056540905.1 Ruegeria sp. AL1 | reverse complement strand
CTTGTCGGTCTTGACGCTGACCTTGCCCTTGGCGGGGATCGTCGCCTCGCCCATGACCACGGTCACCTTGTTCTTTTTCAGCAGATGGCCGATGCCGCCCGAAAGCTGCCCGGCCACACCGCGCGAGCGTTTGACCACCGCGTCCAGGTCATAGCCGATCTTGTCCGCCTTCAGGCCGAAATCCTTGGCCCGCTCCATCAGGTGGAACACCTCGGAGGACCGCAGTAGCGCCTTGGTGGGAATGCAGCCCCAGTTCAGGCAGATGCCGCCCAGATGCTCACGCTCGACCACCGCCGTCTTCAGCCCCAGCTGAGCGCCTCGGATTGCAGCAACATAGCCACCAGGGCCCGCGCCAATTACGATTGAGCAGCCTCATCTGACTGGTCCAAGTTGATTGTTAGTGCATCATCGGCCTGTGATCCATGGGGATGATGGTCTCGGGCGCTGGCGGGCGATAGCCCAGTGCACTGTGGGGGCGTTTTGTGTTGTAGTGTCTCCTCCATTGTTCGATCAGAATTTGAGCTTCGCGCAGGCTGTAGAAGATCTCACCATTGAGCAACTCGTCCCTGAACCTGCCATTGAAGCTTTCACAGTATCCGTTTTCCCACGGGCTGCCAGGTTCGATGTAAGCCGTCTTGGCGCCAACGGCGGCGATCCAGTCTCGGACAGCCTGGGCGACAAATTCCGGCCCATTGTCAGAACGTATGAAACTCGGCGCGCCGCGAAGTATGAACAGGTCTGTCAGGACGTCGATTACATCGGTCGAGTTCAGCTTCCGCTCGACCCTGATAGCCAAACATTCCCGACTGTACTCATCAAGGATGTTCAGCGCCCGGAAGGCTTTGCCATCATCGGTTCGGCAATGGACGAAGTCATAGGACCACACGTGGTTGCGATGCTCTGGTCGAAGCCGGACACATGATCCGTCATTCAGCCAGAGCCGCCCTTTCTTCGGTTGTTTTATTGGCACTTTCAGCCCCTCTCGCCGCCACAGCCGTTCAATCCGTCCGTCGCTGACAGACCATCCAGCCTCCCTCAGCAGCGCTGCGATCCTGCGATAGCCATATCGGCCATATTGACGGGTCAGCTCGATCATGTCGGCCACCAGTCGGTCCTCGTCTGGGCGACCTTGTGGGACGCGCCGTTGCGTGGACCGGTGTTGTCCAAGCACGCGACAGGCGCGTCTCTCGGAAACGTTCAACTGGTTGCGTACATGGTTAATACAAGCACGACGACGAGCGGGGCTCAGTAGTTTCCCTTTGTGGCTTCCGTCAGGATCAGTTTGTCCAACGTCAGATCAGAAACCGCGCGCCGCAGTCGCTCGTTCTCTTTCTGAAGCCGTTTCAGTTCCTTCAACTGGTCTATGCCCATTCCGCCGTACTTTTTGCGCCAGCGGTAATAGGTTTGTTCAACAACGCCGATCTGCCTGATCGAATCAAGACGGGACATGCCTTGCCCCATCAGAACTTCAACCTGCCGTAACTTCGAGACAATCTCTTCGGGCTTCGGTCTCTTGTTTGCCATTCGTGGTCCTCCGTTTCCTAAACATAACGGTGGACCAGTTCAGTTGGGGAGGCTCATCCGCGACCAGTCATCGGCGCAGTCCCAGACCTTGGCCGGGATAGTCTCCCATCCCATCCGCATTGCCGCCTCCACACGATGGC
>NZ_JBQFXP010000035.1:0-1847 GCF_056540905.1 Ruegeria sp. AL1 | reverse complement strand
CCCTGACGCTAGCCCGGGCGATCATTTGTGAACCCCGGCCCAAGTTCAAAACCCGGATCCGAGGCGCTACGATGATAAAGGCCCTTCTTGTTCTTTTTGCGCTTGCTACCTTTTCGTCAGCACGCGCCCTACTCGCTCAGGAAAACGGTGCAACTGAAGTCCCGCAAACAATACGCTTTGAGGGCTATGTATAGCCCAGTCGCTGTCCGCCATCAGCACCCATGGAACAGACTAGGTTGATTGCGTAGCGGAGGATTTCAGGCTCATCGTAACCATCAGAGAGTGGAGATGAGAATGAAATCCGGGAAACAGAAAGCGTCAGCAGAGAGAGTTGTCAAAGACATCCGCAGGAAGACACGGCGCCAGCATTCGGCAGAGGAGAAGATCCGTATTGTGTTGGATGGGCTTCGTGGTGAAGACAGCATAGCGGAGCTGTGTCGCCGTGAAGGAATAGCTACGAGCCTGTATTACAGCTGGTCGAAAGAGTTCCTTGAGGCCGGTAAGAAGCGGTTGGCTGGCGATACCGCACGCCAGGCTACCAGCTCTGAGGTGAAGGATTTGAGAGCGGAATCGTCGGCGCTGAAAGAGGTAGTCGCCGACCTGACCCTTGAGAACCGGCTGCTCAAAAAAAGCATGTTCGAGGATGGGGGAGACGACGAATGAGATATCCCGCATCCGAAAAGCTTGAGATCATCCGGCTGGTTGACGGTTCGCACCTGCCGATCAAACGCACACTGGAAAAGCTCGGCATTCCCAGAACGACCTTCTACCGCTGGTACGACAGGTATCTGTCTTTCGGCGAGGCCGGGCTTGAGGATCGCCATTCCCGGCCAGGTAGGGTTTGGAACCGCATCCCCGACAAGGTGCGCAAGCAGATCGTGGAACTGGCTCTGGAAGAACCCGAGTTATCGCCCCGCGAGCTTGCGGTGCGGTTCACCGACACCAGGCGCTACTTCGTTTCTGAGGCCAGTGTTTACAGGCTTCTGAAGGCACAAGATCTGATCACTAGCCCAGCCTGCATCACCATCAAAGCGGCGGATGAATTCCATGAGAAGACTGTGCGGCCGAACCAGCTTTGGCAGACCGACTTCACCTATCTCAAAGTCATCGGTTGGGGCTGGTTCTACCTGTCTACGATCCTGGATGATTACAGCCGTTACGTTGTCTCTTGGCGCCTTTGCACCACGATGAAAGCTGACGATGTCACAGGAACGCTGGAAGACGCTTTGGCTGCATCAGGTTGTGACAGTGTCACCGTTGCCCACAAGCCCCGGCTGCTCAGCGACAACGGCAGCAGTTACATCTCTGGCGAGTTGGCGAAATGGCTGGATGAGCAGGGTATGGATCATGTTCGGGGAGCGCCCAACCATCCGCAGACCCAGGGCAAGATTGAGCGATGGCATCAGACGATGAAGAACCGTGTCCTGCTGGAAAACTACTATCTGCCAGGAGCGCTCGAACAGGCCATCGGCGACTTCATCAATCACTACAACCACAACCGATACCACGAGAGCATCAGCAATCTGACACCCGCCGATGTCTATTTCGGTCGAGCCGAAACAATCCTCAGACGCAGAAAGGAAATCAAACACCAGACAATCCAGAAACGCCGCTTGCTGCATCATCAGAACGCGGCGTAGATTGAAACTGCGGCGAGCCTGATCCTCCTAAGCCAATCAAACGCTCGTGTTCCAAATCATTCGATGACGGACACACCGTGCGATACCTGGGCGTTGAATTGGAAGACGCGCTAAGAATTGCAGAGCGTATAGATATCTGAAACAGTTTGGCGAGCGGCGCTGTCGGTCGCCAATCCATAGCAGTTCTAGTTCTTTTACGCAGGAGTG
>NZ_JBQFXP010000034.1:0-2517 GCF_056540905.1 Ruegeria sp. AL1 | reverse complement strand
TCAGAACAAGCCGATCCGTTTCCGTCAGGCTGCGGCCGTGATCCCAGATGACATCATTCCCGTCGCCCCGGGACCACACATAGGTGTCATTTCCGTTGCTCGCCTCACCTGCACTTTGACCGCCCATCAACAGGTCATCACCCAGACCGCCTGTCAGGACGTCGCTACCGTCTCTACCTTCAAGCGTATCATCGCCGCCGAAGCCACTAATAACATCGTTCTGAAAGTCTGTTCCGGTAAGAGTTTCTCCAACGCCTGTACCTTCGGTCGTGTGGGTGAGGCTGGGCGCGACTGTTGTATGGTTTGTGCCAACGCTTCGATGTTCGATACTCTGAGACAATGAGGCAATGAACTGCGCCGTCGACAAGAGACCGTCATCCAGAGCTGACGACCAATCTTGCAACTCAACCGGGTTCGGTGGGCGACCAAAGGCGTTCTGAAAGGCCTCCTTGACGAAAACCGAACCTGACAAGCCGTTCAGGCTGTTTGAGGATACACCCAGAATATCTCCCTGTTCAGCTAGCAAAAGCGCGGCGATGTCATCAGGATTTTCGATATCTTCCAGCAACCGTTCAGACAGATATGCGAGTTCATACTCTGTCGCATCGCGGTCGTACGTAACGTCTATGATGCTCTTGACCATATTCTCTATATAGGCTCGGTCGAGGCTACGCTCGAACTGCGCTGGGTTCAGAATCACGTCAAAATTGTTAGTGGTCATGTGCCCATTGCCGATCACGAGATGTTCAGCAGATTCAGAAACCTCCAGCGCGAGTTCTTCACGAGTTAAATCACCGTTTGCCAGGTTTCGCAGGTTCTCGTACAACTCCGGCATCCCTGGCGCACGCCCGTAAGCGTTCAGAAATATCTGCGTGATGAACTCCGCGTTTGAGAGTGAGCCATAGCGTGTTTCAAATTCGCTAGATTTGACAAGCTCGGAGATCAGAGCGTCTTTGTCGAGCTGGCTGTCATTAATGAAATTCACAAGGATTTCAATCTCGGCAAAATCTGCGTCGCGATCTAGGACGGTATCATAAATGCGTGCGGCTTCTGTGAGCACACGTGCTTTTGCGGCTTGGTCCAGACGGGCTTCTGAAGTTTCCGATTGGGTATCCCCGTAGGCATCTTTCCAGGTCGCTAGCAAGGTCCACGTTTCCACACCAAGCGCGTCTACCTCATGCGATACAGTCAGCTTGGCGACCCCTAGGTTCGCTTCAACCCCATTGTTCCATGTATAAGTTCCGTTATCGAGCGAAGAACGTTCGATTGTCTGTTCAACGCCATTTCTTCTGATTGTCTGGACCAATCCATCGGATGACGTTGTCGTGATAAACATGTTCGTCTCATATCCGGCCTCATTGAAAGCACTCGCGGTGACGATGTTTTCACCATCCGAACGGGTTTCAACCACGGTCACCTTGTTGGCAATACCGCTACCGTCGAAGTCCTCCGTCCGGACCACCAAGCGCTCGTCGCGGCTGGTAGTGACGGTGGCCCTAGATCGCAGATCACCGTTGGCATAGCGCGTTTGACGTGTAGAGATCTGACTTCCATCATCGTTGAGTACAGTCTCAAACTGGGTGGTGCCATCAATGAGGCCATCCCCGTCCAAATCATAGGTCAAGGAAGATGAGAGTTCGTCTGCGGATGTCGTCCGCGTTTCCTGGTATGTCAATCCTCCCCCAATTCCGGTCTCAGAATGGGTTGTGAGCCGACTACCCTGAGCATCAAATGACACGCCCATGCTGCGCGTGAAGTCAACTTCACCATCCCCATCGACATCAAAAGTGGTCGTATGTTGCATTCCGTTTGCTGTTACGGTGCGAACAATCTCACTCTCGGTTGACCAGTTCAGTGCAATGTCGCGGATTGTCGTCTCGGTGTTCTGGTCGGCATCGATAACTGCTTTGGTTTCCCGATCATGATAGCCATCCCCGTCCAGATCAGAGCTTATCGTCTCCACTAAGCCATCGGCGCTCACGGCTCGAACGAGTTTCTGGTTCAACTGCACACCAGCACCAAATTCGGACACTGTTTCGACGCTGCCGCCACTTGCTTCGAGGTATATCTGCGTAAGGCGGTCTGTACTGCCATCGCCGTCGTAGTCGGCGTCAACTCTGGTTGTCAAGCCATCGCCGCTGATGGTCGTCGTGATGTCAGACCGGGTATCGAAGGTCTCGTCCAACGTGACCTGATGCGTGACAACGTTGCCATCATCTTCAAACGTAGTGCCGCCTTTTGTGGAATAGTCGAACAGCCCGTCCCCATCCAGATCCAATTGTGCAAATGAATAGAACCCGTCATCACTGGTTGTATAGATTTCCTGACCCAGGCTCACGTCACGACCGTTGTGGTGATCCACGGTGCGAATGGTGGACCCGTTGCTGGAATAGACAGTGGCATCTGACACAACGCGGTCGGCTTCACCATCGCCATTGCGATCCGTGCGGGATGTCGCGGTCAGGCCATCGCCACTGACGCGGGTTGTTTTTGTTGCTTCCAGACCGCCACCTTCCG
>NZ_JBQFXP010000033.1:0-2920 GCF_056540905.1 Ruegeria sp. AL1 | reverse complement strand
GACGACATGACCGAAGCACAGGGCCGTGTGGCCGGAAAGAAAGCACTGATTACCGCCGCAGGGCAGGGCATTGGCCGCGCGAGCGTCGAGAAATACGTGGCCGAGGGCGCGCAGGTGATCGCCTGCGACATCAACGATGCAACACTTGCGGAACTGGCTGCGATCGAGGGCGTGACAGCCTTGAAGCTGGATGTCACCGATGCGGACGCTGTGGCCGAGGTCGTCGCGACCGCCGGCGCGCTGGACGTGCTGTTCAACTGCGCAGGGTTCGTTGGGGCCGGGTCCATTCTGGAATGCGATGACGACCAGTGGGATTTCAGCTTTGATCTGAACGTCAAGGCCATGTACCGGCTTGCGAAGCTAGTTCTGCCCGGCATGCTGGAAAATGGCGGCGGCTCGATCATCAATATGTCTTCGGTCGCCTCGTCCATGAAAGGCGTGCCGAACCGCTTCTCGTATTGTGCCTCAAAGGCTGCTGTGATCGGTCTGACCAAATCCATCGCCGCTGACTTCATCACGCAGGGCGTCCGCTGCAACGCGATCTGCCCCGGCACGGTCGACAGCCCCAGCCTGCACGACCGCCTGCGCGCCACCGGTGACTATGAGCAGGCGATGAAAGACTTCATCGCGCGCCAGCCCATGGGCCGCATCGGCCACGCCGACGAGATTGCCGCGCTGGCCGTCTATCTGGGCAGCGATGAGACCGCATTCACCACCGGACAGACTTTCGCCATCGATGGCGGCTGGACCGTTTGATCAGGGAGATTTGATATGAAACTGCTGCGTTACGGTCCGGTTGGACAAGAAAAACCCGGCCTGATGGATGAAAGCGGCGCGATCCGTGATCTGTCTGGCAAAGTCAGCGACATCGCGGGTGACGCGTTGTCGGATGCCGGGCTTGATGCTCTGCGCGCGTTGGATGTGAATGCGCTCCCCGTGGTCGACGGCGCGCCGCGTATCGGCGCGTGCGTCGGGCAGGTGGGCAAGTTCATCTGCATCGGCCTGAACTATGCCGACCACGCCGCGGAATCCGGCATGGCGCTGCCCGAAGAGCCGGTGATCTTCTTCAAGGCGACCTCGGCGATCATGGGCCCCGATGACACCGTGGAAATCCCCCGCAACTCGGTCAAGACCGATTGGGAGGTCGAACTGGGCGTGGTGATCGGCAAGCCCACCAAATATGTCTCGGTCGAGGACGCGCTGGACCATGTGGCGGGCTATTGCGTCGTTAACGACCTGTCCGAGCGCGATTTTCAGCTGCACCGCTCGGGCCAGTGGGTCAAGGGCAAGTCCGCCGACACGTTCGGCCCCATCGGCCCCTGGCTGGTGACGCGCGACGAGGTTCCGGACCCACAGAACCTGCCGATGTATCTTGAGGTGAATGGGCACCGCTATCAGGACGGCTCGACCAAGACGATGCATTTTGACGTGGCGACCGTGATCTCGCACCTGTCGCAATTCATGTCGCTGCAGCCCGGCGATGTGATCTCGACCGGGACGCCTCCTGGCGTGGGGATGGGGCAGGACCCGCAGACCTATCTGAAGCCCGGCGACACCATGGAGCTGGGGATCGAGGGGCTGGGCGTTCAGCGCCAAACCGTAGAGGCCAGCACATGACCCGCATCACTGGCATTCGCACCGAGGATCTGCGCTTTCCGACCTCGGACAGTCTGGACGGGTCGGACGCGATGAACCCCGATCCCGATTACTCGGCGGCTTATGTGGTGCTGGAAACCGATGGCGCGCATGAGGGCCACGGCCTGACTTTCACCATCGGGCGCGGGAATGAGATCTGCGTGGCCGCGATTGAGGCACTTGGCGCGCTGATCACAGGGCTGGATCTGGACTGGATCACCGAGGATATGGGCCGGTTCTGGCGGCACATCACCGGCGACAGCCAGTTGCGCTGGATTGGCCCCGACAAGGGCGCGATCCACTTGGCCACCGGCGCGGTCGTAAACGCCGCGTGGGATCTGTGGGCCAAAGAGGCGGGCAAGCCCGTCTGGCAACTGGTCGGCGACATGAGCCCGGAAGAGATCGTGCGTCTGATCGACTTTCGCTATCTGACGGACGCGATCACGCCCGACGAGGCGCTGGCGCTGCTGCGCGCCGCCGAGGCTGGCAAACAGGAGCGTGTGGCAAAGCTGAAGGCCGAAGGTTACCCCTGCTACACCACTTCGGCGGGATGGCTTGGCTATTCCGACGACAAGCTGCGCCGCCTGTGCCGCGAGGCAAAGGATGCGGGCTTTACCCACACCAAGTTCAAGGTGGGCCGCGATCTGGATGACGATATCCGCCGCCTGACCATCGCGCGCGAAGTGCTGGGCGAAGACATGAACATCATGATCGACGCCAACCAAGTGTGGGAGGTCGATCAGGCCGTGGATTGGGTCAAGGCCCTGTCCTTTGCGCGGCCCTTCTTCATCGAAGAACCCACCAGCCCCGACGATGTGTTCGGCCACAAGGTGATCCGCGAAGGGGTGGCCCCGGTCAAGGTAGCCACCGGCGAGATGTGCCAGAACCGGATCATCTTCAAGCAGTTCATCAAGGAAGGTGCGATCGACATCGTTCAGATCGACAGCTGCCGGATGGGGGGGTTGAACGAGGTGCTGGCCGTCATGCTGATGGCTGCGAAATACGATCTTCCGGTTTGGCCTCATGCCGGGGGCGTGGGCCTGTGCGAATACGTCCAACATATGTCGATGATCGATTACACTGCGATCTCGGGTGAAAAGGACAGCAAGCGGATCGAATATGTCGATCACCTGCACGAGCATTTCGTCGATCCCTGCATTGTCGAAAACGGAGCATACACGGCACCGCAAAAGCCCGGATTCTCAATCGAGATGAAACCCGAAAGTATCAGAGATTTCCGTTTCCTGTCGAAACTGGCAGCGGAATAAACCCAGCCGCCTGAGCA
>NZ_JBQFXP010000032.1:0-3688 GCF_056540905.1 Ruegeria sp. AL1 | reverse complement strand
CGCCTTTTTAGCGCCTGCGGCGTATGCTGAGGAGTTTATCACGATTGGGACGGGTGGTGTAACGGGTGTTTATTATCCGACGGGTGGTGCGATTTGCCGGTTGGTGAACAAGGGTCGCAAGGAGCACGGGGTTCGGTGTTCTGTGGAATCGACCGGTGGGTCGGTTTACAACATCAACACCATTCGCGAGGGCGAGCTGGAGTTTGGTGTGGCGCAGTCGGACTGGCAGTATCATGCGTATAACGGCACCTCGAAGTTTGAGGACGCGGGCGCGTTTGAGAATCTGCGGGCGGTGTTCTCGGTACATCCCGAGCCGTTCACGGTTGTGGCGCGCGCCGATGCGGGCATTTCCAGCTTTGAGGACCTCAAGGGCAAGCGCGTGAACATCGGTAACCCGGGTTCGGGTCAGCGCGGCACGATGGATGTTGTGCTGGAAGCGATGGGCTGGACCATTGATGACTTTGAACTGGCCTCGGAACTGAAAGCGGCTGAACAGTCGGCGGCGCTGTGCGACAACCAGCTGGACGCGATGATCTACACCGTGGGTCACCCGTCGGGGTCGATTCAGGAAGCCACCACGGCCTGTGACTCGGTTCTGGTGAACGTGACCGGTGATGCGATCAGCGGTCTGATCGACGGCAATTCCTACTACCGCACCGCGACCATTCCGGGCGGGATGTATCGCGGCTCGGACGCGGACACCACGACCTTTGGTGTGGGCGCGACCTTTGTGACCTCGGCAGATGTGTCGGATGATGCGGTCTATGCGGTTGTCAGCTCGGTCTTTGAAAACTTCGATGACTTCAAAAAGCTGCACCCGGCCTTTGCCAACCTGCAGCCGGAAGAGATGATCGCAGATGGCCTGTCGGCACCGCTGCATCCGGGCGCCGAGAAGTATTACAAGGAAAAAGGCTGGCTGCAGTAAGCCGGACCTGATGCGGGGCGCGCCTGTGACGGGCGCGCCCTTTTTGCACACCCGGGGAGCTGGGTGACAATGAGGCCGAAACGGCCCGACAAGATCGCACAGCGACGGGGAGACGCCTGATGAGTTCCGACACACAATCCAACCGCCCGCTATCCGAAGAAGAGCTTCAGGATCTGGTGGCCTCGTCCGATGCGGGCGCGCGCAATCCGGCGGGCAATGTGGGGATCTTCCTGGCCATCGTCGCGGTGCTGTGGTCGGTCTTTCAGGTGGTACTGGCCTCGCCGGTCTCGAATATGCTGCTGCCGGGCAGCGTGGTGAACAACTCGCGCCAGATCCATCTGGCTTTTGCCATCTTTCTGGCCTTTGCGGCCTATCCGGCGCTGAAATCCAGCCCGCGTGACTACATTCCGATTCAGGACTGGATCATGGGCGTGGTGGGCGCGGTGATCGCGCTCTATGGTTATATCTTCTACCAAAAAGTCGTGAACAATGGCCTGCTGGCCGATGACGTGGACAAATGGGTGGCTCTGGGCGGCCTGTTGCTGCTGTTTGAGGCGGCGCGCCGCGCGCTTGGGCCCGCGATGGCGATCATTGCCACGATTTTCCTGGCTTATGTGTTTTTTGGCTCGTCCGACTGGGTGCCCGAGGTGATCCAGTGGAAGGGCGCCAGCCTGAAAAAGGCCATGAGCCATATGTGGATTACGTCCGAGGGTGTGTTTGGCATCGCGCTTGGCGTCTCGACCAAGTTCGTCTTCCTGTTCGTGCTGTTCGGCGCGTTGCTGGATAAGGCGGGCGCGGGCAATTACTTCATCAAGATGGCCTTTGGCGCGCTGGGTCACCTGCGCGGCGGCCCGGCCAAGGCGGCTGTGGTGGGTTCTGCGGCGACCGGGCTGATCTCGGGGTCATCCATCGCCAATGTTGTGACCACCGGCACCTTCACCATTCCGCTGATGAAGCGGGTGGGCTTTTCCAGCGAACAGGCGGGCTCGGTCGAGGTCGCCTCATCCGTGAACGGTCAGATCATGCCGCCGGTGATGGGCGCTGCGGCCTTTCTGATGGTGGAATATGTGGGCATCTCTTATGTCGAGGTGATCACCCACGCCTTCCTGCCAGCGGCGATTTCCTACATCGCGCTGGTCTATATCGTGCACCTGGAGGCGGTGAAGCGGAACATGCCGACGCTGGGCAACCGCGTGGTCTCGATGGGGCGCACGATTGGCGGCATGGCGATCTTCTTCGTGGGCTTTGCCGGGCTGTGTTATGGCATCCAGTATCCGATCAAGGGCATCATTGCGTTGATCCCCGGAGCCTCGGGTCTGGTGCTGTCGGGCCTGATCGTGCTGGCCTATCTGTTCCTGCTGAAACTGGCCTCGGGGGTTGAGGATCTGGTGCCCGATGATCCCAACGCGAAAGAGGTCGAACTGCCGGTCATTGCCGACATCTACAAGGCCGGTCTGCATTACCTGCTGCCGATCATCGTGCTGGTCTACTTCCTGATGATCGAGCAGAAATCGCCGGGCCTGTCGGCCTTCTGGGCGACCTCGCTGCTGTTCGTGATCCTGCTGACGCAGAAGCCGATGAAGTCGATCTTCCGGGGCGAGAACAACACCGCAAACGCCTTCCGCGACGGTGTGGTTGACCTGTGGAACGGTCTGATCGATGGCGCGCGCAACATGATCGGCATCGCGCTGGCCACCGCCACCGCAGGCGTGATCGTGGGCACCGTGACGCTGACCGGCGTGGGTCAGGTGATGGCCGATCTGGTCGAGTTCCTGTCGGGCGGCAACCTGATCGCCATGCTGGCGCTGGTGGGTCTGCTCAGCCTGATCCTTGGCATGGGCCTGCCGACCACGGCGAACTACATCGTTGTCAGCTCGCTGATGGCCGGTGTGGTTGTCGAACTGGGCGCGCAGGACGGTCTGATCGTGCCGTTGATCGCGGTGCATCTGTTCGTGTTTTACTTCGGCATCATGGCCGATGTGACACCACCCGTAGGTCTGGCGAGCTTTGCCGCTGCCGCCGTGTCGGGAGGCGACGCGATCAAGACGGGCTTTACCGCCTTCTTCTACAGCTTGCGCACCGTGGCGCTGCCGTTTGTGTTCATCTTCAACACCGATCTGCTGCTGATCGATGTGGGCTGGGTGCAGGGCATACTGGTGGCCATATCCGCCACCATCGCGATCCTGATCTTCACTGCCGGCACCATGGGTTGGTTCCTGACCAAGAACCGCATCTATGAAAGCGTGGCGCTGATCCTGATCGCCTTTGCGCTGTTCCGCCCGGACTTCTTCATGAACCGGATCGCGCCGCCCTTCGCGCAGATCGAACCCGCACAGCTGGAACAGGCCGTGGGCGAGGCCGCCCCGGGCAGCAGCTTGCGCATCGAGGTCGCAGGCCCCGACTTTGACACCGGCAACATGACCGAGACCACGGTGGTGCTGACGGTCGGCGACGAAGCTGATGGTGCCGCCCGCATCGAGGCGCTGGGTCTGATCCCGCTGGAGGAAGACGGCCTGGTGAAGCTCGACGAGCCCCTGTTCGGCACCCCGGTCTCGGACGAGCTGTCGAACTTCGACTACTACGCCGACGAGCCGGTGCGCATCACCACCGTGCAGGCCCCCCAGAACCAGCCGCCCAAAGAGCTGACGTTCATCCCCGCGCTCATCCTTCTGGGCCTCATCGCCTTCCTGCAAAGGGGCCGCGCAGCCCGCACCACTGAACAAGAGGTAACACCATGAGCAAATCCGTCCTTTGTGCCGTGGA
>NZ_JBQFXP010000031.1:0-3834 GCF_056540905.1 Ruegeria sp. AL1 | reverse complement strand
CCCCCGGCGTTTTGTGCCGGGGGCATGTGTGTTTCCCGCTTTGTTTTGCGGTGTATCAGGTACAGGCGTTGACGGCGCGTTTTGTCATGACGCTGACCAGATGTGCGCGATAGTCCTTGCTGCCATGCAGATCACCGATCATGTTGGCCGGGTTGATCCGCAGATCCATCAGCGCATCGGCGCGGAATTCGGTGTTCAACGCCGTCTCGGCCTCGGACCAGCGGAACACGCCATCCTCGCTGGCGCCGGTGACGGCCACGCGCACGCCATCCGCGAACCGCGCCACGTAAACGCCCACCAGCGCAAAGCGGGATGCGGGCTGCAGAAACTTCTGATAGCTCGCCGCCTGCGGCACCGGGAAGCGGACCCAGGTGATGATCTCACCCTCGTCCAGCGCGGTCGCGAACATGCCCTCAAAGAAATCATCCGCCGCAATCTCGCGCTTGTTGGTCACGATGGTCGCGCCCGAACCCAACACACCCGCCGGATAACAGGCCGCCGGATCATTATTGGCCACCGAGCCGCCAATGGTGCCGCGATTGCGCACCGCCGGATCACCAATCTGCCCCGCCAAAGCCGCCAGCGCCGGGTACGACCCCGCCGCCTCGCGCGCCACCGTCGCATGGGTCGTCGCCCCACCCACCGAGACCGCGCCGTCATCCTCGACACAAACCCCGGTCATCTCGGCAATCCCGCTCACACTGACCAGCACCGACGGCGCCGCCAGCCGCTGCTTCAGCGTCGGGATCAGCGTCTGACCACCCCCCAACGCCTGCGCATCCTCAGCCCCCAGCGCAGCAACCGCATCCGCAATGCTCGAGGGCTTCTCAAACTCGAAACTGTACATTTCGCATTTCCTTTCCGAAGAACACGGATCCGTTCTTCATCTGGCTATAAATATCCCGGGGAGCGCGAGGGGCTGGCCCCTCGCACCCCAACCTCTCCAACTCAGCTGTTCATCGCCGCCCAGACGCGCGACGGGCTCACCGGCATGTCGATGTGATCCACCGCCTTGCCGCCCGAATTCAGCGCATCCAGCACCGCATTGACCACCGCAGGCGGCGAGCCAATGGCCCCGGCCTCACCACAGCCCTTCACCCCCAACGGGTTATGCGTGCACGGCGTCTGGCTGGAATGATCCACGCCGTAGAAGGGCACATCATCGGCGCGCGGCATGGCGTAATCCATGAACGACGCGCTCAGCAGCTGGCCATTCTCGTCATAGGCGCAGTTCTCCAGCAGCGCCTGACCGATGCCCTGACCGATACCGCCATGCACCTGACCATCCACGATCATCGGATTGACGATGTTGCCGAAGTCATCCGCCGCCGTGAAGGCTTCGATACTGACCTGACCGGTCTCGGGATCGACCTCGACCTCGCAGGCATAGGCGCCCGAGGGGAAGGTGAAGTTGGCCGGGTCGTAAAACGCGGTCTCCTCCAGCCCCGGCTCGACCTCCAGCGGGAAGTTATGCGGCACATAGGCCGTCAGGGTCACATCGCCCCAGGCCACCGACTTGTCGGTGCCCGCAACGCTGAACTGACCGTCCTTCAGCTCGATATCGGCCTCGGACGCTTCCAGCAGGTGGGCGGCGATCTTCTTGGCCTTGTCGATCACCTTCTCGGTGGCCTTCACCATGGCCGAGCCACAGACCGCCAGTGAGCGCGAGCCATAGGTGCCCATGCCAAACGGGATCTTCGAGGTGTCGCCATGCACGATCTCGACCATCGATTCATCGATGCCGATCATGTCGGCCACAACCTGCGGAAAGGCGGTCTCGTGCCCCTGTCCGTGGCTGTGTGCCCCCACCATGACGCTGATCGATCCGGTGGCGTTCACCCGCACGGTTGCCGCATCATAAAGACCCGCCCGGGCCCCTAGCATGCCAACGATGTTCGAGGGCGCAATGCCACAGGCCTCGATATAGCAGTTGATGCCCAGGCCCCGCAGCTTGCCCTTGGCCTCGCTTGCCGCACGGCGCGCGGCAAAGCCTGCCAGATCGGCAGCGGCCTCCAGCTTGTCCATGGTCCCGTTGTAATCCCCGGTGTCATAGGTCAGCGCCACCGGCGTGTCATAGGGAAACTGGGTGACAAAGTTCTGACGGCGCAGCGCAATCGGATCGACGCCCAGCTCGCGCGCGGCCTTGTCCACCACGCGTTCCAGCTGAAACGTCGCCTCGGGTCGGCCCGCGCCGCGATAGGCATCCACCGGCACCGTGTTGGTGAACATCGCCTTCACATTCACCTGAATGACCGGCGTCTTGTAGTTGCCCGCCATCAGCGTGCCGTGCAGCCATGTGGGCACGGAGCTGGAGAAGGTCGACAGATACGCGCCAAGGTTTGCGTAGGTGTTGGTCCGCAACCCGATGAAGTTATTGTCCGCATCCAGCGCCAGTTCGATTTTGCTGACATGGTCGCGGCCATGAGCATCCGACATGAACGCCTCGGACCGGCTGGACGTCCACTTCACAGGCCGGTTGCAGGCCTTGGCGGCGAAGGTACAGAACGCCTCTTCCGCATAGTGGAAAATCTTGGTGCCAAAGCCGCCGCCCACATCCGGGGCCACCACGCGGACCTTGTGTTCGGGCAGGCCCAGAACAAAGGCGCACATCAGCAGGCGGATCACATGCGGGTTCTGCGAGGTGGTATAAAGCGTGTACTCATCCGTCCCGCGCTTGTACTCACCCACCGCCACGCGCGGTTCCATCGGGTTGGCGACCAAACGGTTGTTCACCAGATCCAGCGTGGTCACATGGGCCGCATTGGCGAAGACCTCGTTAACCTTGGCGTCATCGGCCTCGCCCAGCTGCCAGTCATAGCAGATATTGTTCTTCAGATCGTCATGAACCAGCGTCGCGCCCTCTTGCGCCGCGGCCTTCATGTCGATCACTGCGGGCAGTTCTTCGATGTCCACCTCGATCGCCTCGGCCGCATCGCGCGCCTGTTCCAGGCTGTCGGCCACAACGGCGGCAATGGGATCGCCCACATGGCGCACCTTGCCTTGCGCCAGAATGGGGTGCGGAGGCTCCTGCATCGGCGCGCCGTGCTTGTCCGTCACCTCCCAGCCGCAGGGCATGCCGCCCACGCCTTCAAAGTCCTTGCCGGTGAACACCTTGACCACGCCGGGCATGGCTGCCGCCGCCGAGGTATCAAGGCTGGTGATCCGGCCATGCGCGATATCCGAGCGCAGAAAATGCACATAGGCCTGTCCGGCCACGTTGATGTCGTCGGTATAGTTGCCCGCTCCGGTCAGAAAGCGCACGTCCTCGCGCCGCTTGGAACTGGCTCCGATGCCACTGTCTTTGGGCATTGCTTGTTCTCCTCCCTGGAAAAGAATTTTCGTCGAAAATTCTCGCCCGCCTCACTCGGCGGCGATTTGACCAACGTCTTGGCCGGATGCGGCCAGGATCGCCTTGACGATGTTATGATAGCCCGTGCACCGGCACAGATTGCCTTCCAGATACTTGCGGATCTCAGCCTCCGTCGGGCGCGGATTGTCCTTCAGCAAAGCCGCCGCACTCATCACCATACCCGGCGTGCAGAACCCGCATTGCAGGCCATGATGATCCTGAAACGCCTGTTGGATCGTATTCAGAGACCCATCCTCAGCCGCCTGACCCTCAATCGTGCCAACCTCGGCCCCATCCGCCTCAACCGCCAGCATGTTACAAGACTTCACAGCCTGACCATCCACATGCACAACACAGGCCCCACATTGCGCCGTGTCACACCCAACATGCGTCCCCGTCAAACCCAATTGATCACGCAAAAATCCAGACAATAACGTCCGACCCTCAACATCACCGCTCACAGATAATCCGTTCACAGTCATAGA
>NZ_JBQFXP010000030.1:0-4206 GCF_056540905.1 Ruegeria sp. AL1 | reverse complement strand
CCGGATTCTCAATCGAGATGAAACCCGAAAGTATCAGAGATTTCCGTTTCCTGTCGAAACTGGCAGCGGAATAAACCCAGCCGCCTGAGCACAAGGGCAACAACAGTCGGGCGGCTTTCAACCCAACCTTGGAGGAAAGACAAAATGTACAATTTTGGTAAAGCGGCCTTTGGGGCCGCCTGTATTGTTGCGCTCAGCGCGACGGCTGGTCTGGCGCAAGAAGTGCTGCGTTTCGGCCATGTTTATGAGGCTTCGACCCCGTATCATGCCGCTGCTGTGAAAGCCGCCGAGCTGCTCGAGGAAAAGACCGATGGTCGCTATAAGATGGAGGTCTTCCCGGCCTCGCAACTGGGTAAAGAGGCCGCGCTGAACGAAGCGCTGTCGCTGGGCACGGTCGATGCGATCTATACCGGCGTAGCGTTCCTGGGGCAGTCCTATGGCCCGATCAGCATCTCGGACTATCCGTTTACCATGCGGTCCTATGACCACTGGAAGGCTTATGTAAACTCGGACCTGTTTGACGAGATGGCCACTGAATACAAGAACATCTCGGGTAACACGATTGCGACCATGACCTATTATGGCGCGCGTCACGTGACTTCGAACAAGCCGATCCTTGAACCGGCCGATATGGACGGCCTGAAGATCCGTACGCCGAATGCACCAGCCTATCAGATGTTCCCGGAAGCCACCGGCGCGAACCCGACCCCGATGGCCTTTGCCGAAGTGTACCTGGCGCTGCAGCAAGGCGTTGTGGACGCACAGGAAAACCCGCTGCCGACCATCCAGTTCAAGAAGTTCTACGAAGTGCAGTCGAACATCAACCTGACCGGACACATCACCAACTCGCTGGCGGTTGTGGTCTCGCCCGTGACGCTGGGCAAGATGGGCGACGACGGTCAGGCGCTGCTGGATGCGCTGGCCGAAGCCGCTTCCGCAACGTCGGATGAGATCGTGCAGTCCGAGGCCGAGCTGGCCGATTGGTTCCGTGAACAGGGCGTGACCGTGAACGAAGTGGATCGCGCGCCGTTCATGGCAGCGGTTGCACCTTTGCTGAGTGGTGACACAGTTCCGTGGGACGCTGAGACCTTCGAACGTCTGCAAGCGATCCAGGAATAATCTACAATACCGGGCCCGGCGCACCGTCGGGCCCGGCCTTTATGCACGAGGAATGTCCCGATGTCCGACGCCCCGCCCGAAATAGATTTTGACGCCCTTGCCGCCGAAGATGACGCGCATTTTCGGAACTATTGTATCACCGTGGCAGATTATGGTCTGCTGGCGCTGTTCGGTTTGCTGTTCGGCGTGGTCTTCTTGCAGTTCTTCACCCGCTATGTGCTGAACGACTCCATCGCCTGGACCGAAGAAGCGGCGCGGTATCTGCTGATCCTTCTGGGTTTTGCCGGTGCGATCCGGTGTCAGGCGGTCGGCAGCCATATCGTGTTGGAATTCGTCGATAAGTACTATGGCCGCCTGCTCAGCTGGGTGCATGTCTTTGCACTGGTTGCGACCTTCGTTCTGTTCGCCGTCATCATCTGGTCGGCGTGGGAGCTGATCCAGCGCACCTCGTTCCAGCAAATGGTCTCGTTGCCATTCCCGAAATACTACCTGCACACCGCGGTCATGGTACTGGCGGTCGGAAATCTGGGGGTTGTCACCTATCAGATCGTCGCGCGGGTGAAGCAGTTGAAGGAAGGCGTCGACAAATGGGCCTGATCATTCTTTTCGTATCCCTGTTCGGCCTGATGCTGATGCGCGTGCCAATCGCGTTTTCGCTGGCGCTGTCGTCCTTTGCCTACATCCTCTATTCCGGCCTGCCGCCGGTGCTGTTGATGCACAACATGGTCAACGGCATGGATAGCTTCCCGCTGCTGGCGATCCCGTTCTTCATTCTGGCCGGGGCACTTATGAACTCCGCCGGGATCACCGCGCGCATCTTCGGCTTTGCCCGCGCCATCGTCGGATGGATGCATGGCGGTCTGGGCCATGTGAATGTCGGAGCCAGCATCATCTTTGCCGGCATGTCCGGCGCTGCCGTCGCGGATGCGGGCGGCCTTGGTGCGATTGAAATCAAGGCCATGCGCGAAGCCGGCTATGACGACGACTTCAGCGTTGGAGTCACCGCAGCCTCGTCGACCATCGGGCCCATCATCCCGCCCTCGCTGCCTTTGGTGATCTTCGGGGTGATGGCCTCGGTTTCGATCGGCAAGCTTTTTGTCGCCGGGATTGTGCCGGGTCTTCTGATGGCACTGTCGCTGTCGGTCATGATCTGGTGGATGTCGCGCACGCGGAACTATCCGCGCGACGTGAACTTCAGCCCCTCGGTCATTGCCACGCGTTTCAAAGCCGCTTTCCTGCCGCTGATGACCCCGGTCATCATCGTGGGCGGCATCGTCTCGGGGGCCTTCACCCCGACCGAGGCCGCCATCGGGGCCGCCGCCTATGCACTGATCCTTGGCACTTTGGTTTATCGCACGCTGACGGTTCGGAAACTCGCCGTGATCTCGTTGGAAACCATCGAGACAACGGCGGCGATCATGATGATCGTGGGTGCCGCGTCGGTTTTTGCGTGGATACTAACCGCTAATCAGGTCGCCGCGCATTTTGCTGAATTCGTGCTGTCTTTCACCGACAGCAAGGCCGTTGTCCTACTGCTGATCATGGCCGTTGTCCTGATCGTCGGCCTGTTCATGGAGACCATCGCCGCGATCTCGATCCTTGTGCCGGTGCTGATGCCGGTGGCCTCGCAATTTGGTATCGACCCGGTGCATCTGGGGATCATCGTCATCCTGAACCTGATGCTGGGCTTGCTGACGCCTCCGGTTGGGATGGTTCTGTTCGTCCTGTCGCGGGTGTCGAAGGTGCCATTCGAACAATGTGTCCGCGCGACCCTACCGTTCCTTGTTCCCTTGCTGGGCGTCCTTCTGCTGTTGACTTTCGTCCCTTCGCTGGTCCTGTGGTTGCCGAACCTGCTTTATGGATCGTAGGATGCGGGCCGTTTCTTGGAGACACAGATGAAAACCAACCAAATCGGTAAGACCGATCTGAAAGTAACTGAACTGTCTTTTGGCTGCGCCAGTATTGGCAACCTCTACCGAGAGGCCTCGGACGCGGATGTAAGGGATGTCCTAAGTACTGCGTGGGACGCCGGAATTCGCTACTTCGACACGGCCCCGCATTACGGGCGCGGCCTGTCGGAACAGCGTTTGGGTCAGTTCCTGTCGGGCAAACCCCGGTCGGACTATGTGATCTCGACCAAGGTTGGCCGGGTGCTGTCGCCGGGCCAAGCGATGGCCAAGGCGGACGGGTTCGTAAACCCGCTGCCCAATGACGTGCGATATGACTATTCAGGCGACGGGATCGAGGCCTCGCTGGAAAGCAGTCTGGAGCGGCTGCAGACCACCATGGCGGACATAGTGTTCGTACATGACATCGGCACCTACACCCACGGTGCCGACAACACGGCCCAGATGGAGGCGTTTCTGGGCAGCGGGTACGACCGGTTGGTGAAGCTGAAGGAACAAGGCCGCATCCGTGCGTTTGGTCTGGGGGTGAACGAAAACGAAATCTGCCTCGATGTCATGAACCACGGCCCGCTTGACGTCATCCTGCTTGCAGGCCGCTTGACGTTGCTGGACCGTTCAGCCGAAGACGCGTTGACCGCGCAATGCCACGCGCAAGGTACCAGCCTTGTGCTCGGAGGCGTGCTGAACTCAGGCATTCTTGCTACTGGCCCCGTGGAAGGCGCGACCTATGACTATCGGCCAGCGTCGCCCGAAATACTGGACCGGGTCCGGGTGTTGCAGGACAAAGCCGAAGGGCTTGGTCTGCCTCTGGCGACGGCTGCGTTGCACTTTGCGAAGTCCCACCAACTGACATCATCGGTCCTCATCGGCACCTCAAAGGCGACTAGCTTGACGCGAAACATCCAGGCAATGGCGCAGGCAACACCGGATGAGTTTCACGACGTATTCCGACATATGCCTGACGGCGCCTGAAACACTCTTGAAACCAGACAGGGGTTTTCAATTCAAAAAGGAAGAACTATGCGCCTGAAAGATTGTCATAACTTCCACGATTTCCGTGAACTGGCCAAGCGCCGCCTGCCGGGACCAATCTTCAACTATATCGACGGCGGTGCCGATGATGAGGTGACGTATCGCGAAAACACCAACGCGTTTGACCGCTGCGATCTGCTGCCATCGG
>NZ_JBQFXP010000029.1:0-5086 GCF_056540905.1 Ruegeria sp. AL1 | reverse complement strand
CTCCGCCCGTTTAAGCAGTTTATCCAGCTGGCGGGATAACCGCCTATCCAGTTTCGTCTATACAACTCTCAAAGAAATTTGCGACAGAACCTTTGAGGATCAATGCTCAAAACTCTGCAACAGAACCCCTTTTGACCTCGCAAAGGAATACGGCAAAGCGAATAACGCTCATTTTTGCTGTAAAATGACTACTGCACTGACCTCTGGCTTCAGTGCCCACACTCAACTCTTAAGCCGTCAGTATCCGAAGATTGTGTACAGCAGGGTCCACACGCCTATAGGCGGCCAGCAATCGCGCTGTCCAGTTCTGCGAGATATAATCCGCCAAAAACCGAGACGGGGCAATCAAAGTTGCGACACCCCCTGCCCTTTCCGCCTCTGAGAGATGTTGGAACCAGCTAGTCCAAAGCTCCGGGTCGTGGGCATGTAGAATGGTTTGAACCTTACTCCAGGTATCTTCACCTTCTGTCGGAGCAAGCGGCGCTTTTGCGGCGAAAGGCACCACATTGGTTTTGGCGTCTGGCTCGTCACCCATCCTCTCTTGGAAATCGGGTCCGATCAAAGACCAAACCTCTGTTGTGTCCAGACTAATCTGTCTGAGATTCAAAGCGTAAACTGCGACTCGTCCACGTACAGCGGGTCGTTTCACCGAAATCCAATCCAAGGATTTTAGTTTTGCCATCTCGCGTTTGACTGTGCGTTCATCCACTGACCAAAGACGTGCAATCTCAGCACGCCCAATGGATAACTCGTTGCTGCGCCAGTTGTAGCGCGTTGTGATCAAGCAAATAATTCGCAGTATGCTACGTTGCCGATGCTTGTCTTGCGTTAATGCATGGACAACAAGCGCTGACAGTATGTCATATTTCCGTACTGACGCGTTTCGTCCAGCAGGTTTAGTCAACTGCATTCTGTTTACTACCCATATTATGCCTCATTGCGGTCGATTTGCCGCTTATCCGCGCTTCTTCTCAACGCTTTTCGTTATCTTCTCCGGATTAGCGTCCAATTTCCCGATTCTGTCAAGAGGAGTGCGAGAACAACCTGTGAGATAAGGTTCAGAATTCCTTTTCGAAAATAATTTTGGGTGAATTTATGGTGATGGGGGACATTCATAGTGCCCCCTTTTTTTAATGTTATGTCCCCCAATATGTGGTGGGAGAATAAATTTTGCCCCCTTAATTCTGCGTTTCCAAGCGGAACGGAAGTGTTGGGCGGCGAATCACAAGGTGTGAAGCTCGATTGAGCTGGAAGCCGTTGTTTTCTTACCCATGGGTAATATCGCAAATACACTATAATTTCTTTTGCCAAATGTTCAAACAGCGCGTAAAAAGCGAAAAGATAGAAATTAACGTCCAGAATAATGCGAGCAGAGGCATGTACACGCACGAAGATTTAAACGCATTGCGCAACCAATCTCTCAAGTTGCAGGGATGGATCCGCCAGCAAACCTTCAGCCCGGAGAAAGAAAAGACCTTGCGGCGCTTCTCGAGTTGGGAGGTGTCCGAACTTATCTTCAAGGTTAATCAATCGACCTTCCGCGGAAAGCTGGTAGCGGACCCTTCCCTTCCCGGCGGTGAAGTGGAGCCAGACGGCCGCCAAAGGTGGTTCAGTCTGGAGGAGGTTAACGAGTTGCGCAGGCGGTTGAAAGTGAATCGTCAATCTCTCATGCCGCCGAGACCAATTGGAAAACGAGCGGTTCGGGCGGCCGTTGCGAACTTCAAGGGAGGTGCTGGAAAGTCAACGGTTGCGCTGCATCTCGCGCATGCTGCCGCCCTTGATGGATATCGCGTGTTGGTGGTCGACTTTGATCCACAGGCAACGCTGAGCCATTCGATGGGTCTGACGGATGTCGCAGAAGACTATACTGTTTGGGGTATTATGGCCCGTGACCTCATTCGTGAGACGGAGCGTATGAACAACCGTCCCGTCGCCGCCGAATCCGGAACCGCCCTGCCCCGTCGCGAGCTGCCACCGTCTATTACCGATATGGGGCTCGGTGACTTGCGGATTGCCGACTTTATCAAGCAGACATCTTGGTCCACCATCGATGCCATTCCTTCTTGCGCAAACGCTGCGTTCGTCGAGTTTGCGTCAGCGCAATACCGCCACCTGAATCCGGAGTGGTCCTTCTTTGCGGCAGTCTCTCGGTATCTCGATCAGATTCCAGACGACGCCTACGACCTCATACTCTTCGATTGCCCTCCGGCAATTGGCTATCAGTCTATGAACGCGGTTTTCGCAGCGGACATGTTGTATATTCCATCCGGGCCCGGGTACTGGGAATATGACTCGACCACATCGTTCATTGGGCAATTGGCCGAGGCGCTGGAAGATCTGGCTTATGGATTCGACAAGACCTTACCCACGGGTAAGATTGGATTGCCCAAGGTTTTTTGTGAGTTGCGGTTTTTGCTGACGCGTTTTGAACCGGGCAATGCATTGCACCTGGCGATGTTTGATGCGTTTCGCAAAGTATTTGGGGAGCATGTCGCTGAGCATCCGGTGGAAATGACCCGCGCTGTCGAGCAATCCGGCCGTTTTCTAAGCTCTGTCTACGAAATGGACTATCGTGATATGACCCGAGAGACCTGGCGTCGTGCGCGTTCGACTTTCGATCATGTGTATGACGAGTTTCGGGATGTGATGCTGTCAGCTTGGGACAAAGTGGAGGATGAGGTATGAGCCGCAGACGCAGAATGTTCGATATCGATATGCCAGCAGCAGAAGAGGCACCAGTTGGTGGATCTACGGCACCTGATCCCGAGAAACGGCGCGGGCCCATGGCGGCCGCAATTTCGGAAAACGCTGACGCTTTGCGGAACCAGCAGACGACTGAAAGTGCCATCCGGTCAGAAAATGATCGGTTGGCACATGAGTTCGTTAACATGCGGGCTGAAGGATTGGTTATTGAAAGGATCGCGGTTTCGGACGTCCTGACCGACAAGTTAGCCCGTGACAGGGCACCGGGTCCCGATCCTGAGTTGGATGAACTCAAGCTGTCTATTCAGGACATTGGTTTGTCGAACCCAATCAAGGTAGAGCGGCGGCCTGACGGTCATTTCGAACTGATTCAGGGTATGCGTCGCCTATCAGCATTTCGTGCGCTTTATGAAGAAACCGGAGAGGAAAACTACGCGCAAATCCCGGCAAGTATCATCGAGCCAGCTGCGCTGGATGAAAGTTATCGGCGCATGGTGGACGAAAACTTGATCCGGAAGGATATTTCATTTGCGGAAATGGCGTCTCTCGCAAGGGCATTCGCTGAGGATTCAGGTAACAATTGTGAAGACGTAGATAAGGCCGTCGCCATTCTGTTCAAATCTGCGAGCTATACCAAGCGCAGCTACATTCGTGCCTTTGCCAGTCTTTTGACCATTATGGGTTCCGTTTTGAAGCATCCCAACGACATTCCGCGAAATGTTGGAGTGGAACTCAAACGTAGGCTGGACGCTGAACCTGACCTGTCAAAGAAGATCAGCTCTGCAGTTCTTTCCGAGCCAGACAGAACGGGCACTCGTGAAGTTTCGATTCTTCGTGGATTTATCGAGAGCGAGCCAAAGGCAACTCCGGCAGCAAATTCCGAAAGCCGTGTAAAGACGCGTCGGGCAAAGACGACGTTTCAGGTGCCTGGTAGGGCAGGGGTTGCGAAGTGTTCAGCGTCTGCGGGGCGTCTCGATCTTCGCTATAACATGGACTTCACACGTGTCGATCGAGCGAAACTGGAAAGCGCTATCGCTGCGTTCATCGATGCTATTCGAGAGGAGGACGATCTTACCCACGGGTAAGATCAAGTCTGATGCCCCAAACTTTCACCCCAGCAGGTCCGTCGCCGGGTTTTCTGTGATATCCACATCATCGTAGTAGCGTTGTGCCTGGGCCATGGATCGGTGCAGCGAGAGACGCATGGCGGCCTGGATCGGGGCACCGTCGAGGGCGGCCTGGGTCAGGAAGCCTGAACGCAGACCGTGGGGCGAGGCGAAGTCGTCCGGGAGTCCGGCCAACGCGAGGCGATGTTTGACGATCTGATAGACTGCATCCGGGCTGAGGCGGCGTTTCAGCACCCGATCCGCTTTTGAGATGGGGCGGAACAGTGGCCCGTCCTCGATCTCTCCAACTTCGATCCAATGCATCAGAGCCTGCGCTGCGCGGCCCTTCAGCACCAGCCGGGGGGTCTCACCCTTGGCCGTAGTCTTGGTCTCCAACAGCGAGATCCAGACCACGCCGGACTTGCCGAACTCCTTGAGTGAGACATCCGCGCGCCTCAATCCGGTGATCTCGGAGCGTCGTCGCCCGCCACTGGCCCAGCCCAGCATCAGGAGCGCCCGGTCGCGGCAATCCCGCCGGGACCCCCGACAGGTGGTCAGCAACTGCTCGAGCACATCGCGGGTGATCGGGTGCTGCGATTTCGGGGCAGGGGGCCGGGCGGCGGCGCGGCGCGCCTTGGATCGGGCCTGTTTCACCTGTGGCGCATCGAACGGCGAGGCAAGGTTCTTCATCCGGTGAAACGCCAGCCAGGAGGCGATGCGCCGGTCCAGCGTCGACGGAGCCGGGCAGGCCAGCGACTTGCGCAGCCCTTGCGCGATCAATGCCTCCGCGGTTCGGCGGGCGTGATCATCTGGTGCCGTGTCATTGAGATCGCGGACGTGATCGAGAATGAAGGCCAGTGCGGTGGCCTCGGACTCGGGCCAATCCAACGTGGCGCTGAACCGGGCAGATTTCCACGCTGTGACATAGATCAGATCCCGCTCATAGGCCCTCAACGTGTTGGCCGGCGTGCCGCGGACATAAAGGTCGGTCAGCGCGTCCTGATCCGCCTGAGACAGGGCCGGGGAAGCGGCTGGGAGGTATGGGGCAGGGGGCTTCATAAAGCCTGTTCTGCGCCCTTTTCCCGGCAATATCAATAAAAAATGATAAGCGATACTTATCGGATATAATTTAGTCTTTTCCCGATAGGTTGCCTTATAGTCAAAAAATCTAATTTATGAACATCCTGCAAGCTTACTCCAATAATATTGCGACTTCCCAAGGTTCTGTCGCAAACTCCGTCCCCACCTGTCAGATCGAACGCAGTTCTGTTAACGCG
>NZ_JBQFXP010000028.1:0-5296 GCF_056540905.1 Ruegeria sp. AL1 | reverse complement strand
GATCGTCACGGTTAGCTCCTGTCATATTCCAGCCCGCGTTAACAGAACTGCGTTCGATCTGACAGGTGGGGACGGAGTTTGCGACAGAACCCGTGTAACTCAAACCGCCCGCGTAGATGCAGAACGGCCTCGGCCATGGTGTTGATATGGCCTGGCGTTCTAGTCACGGCCTGCGCCAGCATCCGGCCATTGACATCAAGAATACCGGCCGAGATATCGCCGCATTCGCGCACGATGGGCGAGAAGGCGGCGCGGATCAGGGTCTGGCCCTGTTCTTCAACCACGGCCAACAAACGGTTCCACATCACTTGCAGGCGGGCGGGCGAGAATTCGGGTTTCGAAGTCATCATGCGCCTCCTTTCTGGTCTTGAACCAGGACGAGGTTGCCGATCGCGTCCATACTTGCCGAAAAATCGACGGGTACGAGCGTGGTGGTCTGCGGTTCGTGGATCAATGCAGGGCCGCAGACATGGTTGCCCGGTTTCAGATCGGTACGGGCGACAAAGGCTGCATCTTTCACGATGCCGTCGACGTCGCAGGTAATGGGTCGCCACTCGGTCACTTTAAACGCAAGGCGGTCTGGTGTTTCCGGAACCGGTGGTACGTTGTTGTCCGGTGTCGCGACCCGAACGGCCCAGTTGAGAATCTCGATCTCCATTCCCGGCACAGGACGCGAGAATTGCTTGCGGTATTCATCCTCGAACGCGGCGGTCAGGGGGGAGATATCGTCTGGTGTCAACGCGCGATCTGGCAGATTGATCTCTATCTCATGCCCCTGACCGCTATAGCGCATGAAGGCGGTGCGCTGGGTCTCGGACGTGGCGTCGCTGGCCCCTTGGGCCACGACCTCTTTTGCTTCGGCAATCATCGCATCGAACAGGCGATTTACCCCAACCAAATCCATGTTGTTCAACAGGCAATAGCGCGAGCGGACGATTTCGAATGAAACCGGAGCGAACAGGAAACCAACCGCGGACCCGACGCCCGGGTTTGGCGGGATGACGATGCGTGACACACCGGCAAAGCGTGCCACACGGGTTGCGTGCAGCGGGCCATTGCCTCCGAACGCGATCATCGTGCGTGAGCCAAGGTCTTTGCCGGATTCCACAGCATGCATGCGACCGGCGCTGGCCATGCTTTCACCAACGATGCGGCTGACCCCATCTGCCGAGCCTACAGCATCCAGTTCCAACCTTTCCCCAATCACTCGGGTCAGGGCGGCCTTGGAACCATCCGGATCAAGTTGAATGTGCCCTTCAGCGAATGTTTCGGGCGCGATATAACCCAATGTGATGTCACTGTCGGTCACGGTGGGTTCTGTGCCGCCGCGCATGAAAGCGACCGGCCCTGGCTCTGACCCGGCAGATTTCGGACCGACCGTAAGGCGGCCCAGACGGTCCACCCCAGCAATGGACCCTCCGCCTGCTCCGATTTCGATCATCTCGATCACCGGAATGCGAACGGGCATGCCAGAGCCTTTGATGAATCGCGCCGCACGGGCGATTTCGAACGCGCGCGAGGTTTGCGGGCGGGCCTTGTCGATCAGGTACAGCTTGGCGGTTGTGCCACCCACATCGAAAGACAGTACCTCATCGAGCCCGGCACGGGCTGCAATACGAGCAGCCAGAATGGCCCCTCCTGCCGGACCGGACTCAACAAGACGGATGGGGAACCGGGCGGCGGTTTCCATGGTGCACATGCCGCCGCCTGCGGTCATCATCAGGATCGGGCAGGCCACGCCTTCGGCCGAGAATTGCTCGACAAACCTCGTCAGATAGCTGACCATCAGTGGCTGGATATAGGCGTTGGCCACCGTGGTGCACAGCCGATCAAATTCGCGGGCCTCGGGGCTGACGTCGGACGAAATCGAGACGGTCAGACAGGGACGATGTTCCGCTAGAAGTTGGCGCAAGCGTTGTTCGTGCGTAGGATTGGCGTAAGCATGCATCAGGCAGATCGCAACCGCCTCGGCCCCGCTGGCATCCAGTTCGGCTAGCAAGTCGTTGATCTGTGTTTCATCCAGAGAGATCAGCACCTGACCCTCCGCTGACATGCGTTCACGGATAACGAAAGACCGTTCGCGTGGAACCAAAAGGTTCGGCTTTTCCAAGTTGACGTGATACTGGGAGTAGCGCCGCTCGTATCCGATTTCCAGGATATCTCGAAACCCTTCAGTACAAATGGTTGCGACGACGGCGCCGCGTCGCTCGATCAAAGCGTTTGTCGCCAGAGTCGTGCCATGGACAAAGCCGGTAACCTCCGAGAGCTTATATCCGGTTTTTGCAGCCACGCGCCGCGCGCCTTCCGAAGCTCCATCGGCTGGGTTCTGGTGCGTCGTCAGGGTTTTGGTTGATGCAAGGATCTTATCTTCGCCGGACACCAGAACGGTGTCGGTAAATGTGCCGCCGATATCAATGGCAAGCCGTAGCACGTGTGTCATGTTTCATCTCTATCTCGCGTGACTTCGTAACAAATGAAACGCCCCGGAAAGGACGATCAGTCACGCAAAGCGACAAGATCACAACTGGTTGCCCGACGATTCAGTGGGTTTGAGATATACTGGCAATTCATCAAATCTATTTAAACCACCCGGTGGGCTCACGCCTAACTGATTTGCGACAGAATTGCCCGCAACCGACACATTGCGCCCCACAAGCATAAACGCCGCCAAGTCAGCGCTAGTGAAGAAGCTTATGCGGTGATCCGTAAAGATCACGTTTGATGTCTCGATGGGTAGAAACTTTCGAGCGTTTCAACACGTGGGCCATCTCAACGACAGGGGCATTTTCGTGCCGCCATTCATAACCTGTCCCGTCAACGACGTCGGTCTTTCGTATTCGTGGCGGGATGGTTGAGTTGACCTGCCCATAGTGCACCAAACATATACTTTGTTTGACTTTGATGCTTAAACCCCTCTAATTTGGATGAGGTGCGGAAGGATCGGGTCAAAGTTCCGGTCAGTAGGATCAGCTAAATCCGCGTTTGAGTCCGATAACGCCAGAATGTGCATTTTGTGGGGACGAGCAGATGAGCATTGTTGCACAAACCAATCGGGTCGGAGAGTTCACCTATTTGGACGCGATGACTGAATCTTCGTTGGTTCGGAACGGTAAAGTATTTACCCGGCGTGACAACAGCGGATCAGATGATGCATGGGTCGGTGTCACATTTGACAAGCGAAAAATCCCTGTGCACGACGCCCGCGAGGTCACTGGCGCGAACCGGCATCGGTTGGGTCCAAACGGATTTGAATTGTTGCAGCGACCTATCGACAATCTCGATGTGGATTTCCTGAATAATGAAAAAATAGTCCGCGCCTATTATCCCCATTGTCAGGACATCATTCGGCAAGCCACCGGCGCTAGAACTGTTGCCGCGTTCGACCACAATGTCCGGTCGGTATCGGGCAACCGGAACAAGCGTCGCATCGAAGGTGGCCAACATGTGCAGCCGCCTCTGCACATGGTCCATGGGGATTATACCATGACCAGCGCGCCTCGGCGATTGCGTGATCTTACGCGGCCTCCGACCGGCAATGACACTTATCGTTTCACTCTGAAAGAAGGTGAAACATTGTTGGATCGTGATGAGGTCGAAGATGCGATAAGCAACGGGCGTTATGCGATCATCAATCTTTGGCGCAGCATTTCGACCGAACCGGTCAGAACCAACCCCCTTGCATTGTGCGATGCAGCATTGGTCAGCCCAGAGGACCTGGTGGTCTTCGAAATACACTATGCTGACCGGATAGGTGAAAATTACTATGCCAAGTACTCCGATAAGCATCAGTGGTTTTTCTATCCTGACATGACGCGTGACGAGGCGTTGCTGATCACGCAATGGGATTCTGCTGGCGAATTGTCATGTTCGAAAGGAATGCGGGCTGACAACCCTCAGAAAGATGGGGTGTCAACGTTTAGTTTTCACAGCGCCTTTGCCGATCCATCGGTGGGAGAAAACGCTCCGGATCGCTGGAGCATCGAGGTACGCTGCGCTGTTCTGTACGATGTCTGAATGCCAGAATAGAGCCAGATATAGAGGGAAAAATGTCGAATGTTTGTGCGATCATCGGTGCCGGAGAAGGGTTGGGCGCTGCTCTGGCGCGAAAGTTTTGCGTTGAAGGAATGGACATTGCGCTGATCTCGCGCTCGGAAGAAGGCAGCGCTGCGGCAAGGGACGCCGCGTTTGAGGCCCGGCCTGATGCCCGGGTGCGCTTCTACAGCGCGGATGCGACTGAGCCTGAAACGATAGAACATGCTCTATCAGCTGCTGCCCGCGATTTGGGGCAGATTGACGTTCTGATCTATAATGTTCGCGACTCCTTCAGCCCGATCGATCCTCTGGACATGAGCTATGATGCATTGGAAGCGATATTTCGGCTTGAGGTTATAGGCGCATTTGCAGCGACCAAAGCTGTTTTGCCCACAATGCGTGAAAAGGGTGAGGGCTGCATATTCTTTTCAAGCTCCACCGCTGCATTCCGGGGATCAGGAAAGATGCCGCTTTATGCCATTGGCAAATTTGGTCTGCGCGCGTTGTCACAAGGACTGACCCGCGCTTATTCGAAAGACGGAGTTCATTTTGTGCATGTGCGTCTGGACTGTGATCTGGACGTTCCAGTCATGCGGGCGCGCTACAAAGACAACTACGACCCAGAGAAATTGGCGCAACCAGGCGACGTCGCGCTCAGTTATTGGCACGCATACAAACAGCCGCGATCAGCCTGGAGCAACGAAATCGAGTTGCGTCCTTATTCCGAGACGTGGACTTTCTGAGGTTTGGGGCCGCTCGCCGCTTTCCTGAGGCTATTCGTGCCTGCCGGACAGTGAGTTTGTTGCAAAGTCGATTTTCGGTAAAAAAGAGACTCAATGCACTGACCATCTGTTGAATGCCCGCGCTATGATCTGGGCGGACTATTCCAGGACATTCTCGGTGATGCTGTTTTCCCGAATTGCGAGGACTGAAGAGTAGGTCGACACCGAATAGGGTACACAATAAGTCAGCAGAATCTTCAGCAACATATTCAGATCGACATTCCCGGATAGCAAGCGGTCTCCATGATTGATGACCGCCAGAATGGTGCCAACGACCAAAGCGATGCGCGTGGCGCGCTTCACCACTGGCCGTTTCATGGCGATATACCAAAACCGGGTTTGCGTTTGCGTTTTCATCCCGACAAAGTCATTGCGTATATAGCTAGACCGGTCAATACACCACGACCGAGCGGATGCTCTCGCCCCGGTGCATCAGGTCGAACCCTTCGTTGATATCGTCCAGACTCATAGTGTGAGTGATC
>NZ_JBQFXP010000027.1:2500-6220 GCF_056540905.1 Ruegeria sp. AL1 | reverse complement strand
CTTCAGGTTATGAGCCTGACGAGGTTTGATCGTTAAGCAAACAGTCCGGTGGACTGTTTGTGGATCGAACGGGCTGTTTGGATTTTGGTTGCGGGGAGAGGCTTTGCACCTCTGACCTTCAGGTTATGAGCCTGACGAGGTGAAGACGTTAAGCAATTGATCCAGCGGATCAATTGTAGTCTGAACGGGCTGTGTTGGGGTTTTCTGACGCTGGTTGCGGGAGCAGGATTTGAACCTGCGACCTTCAGGTTATGAGCCTGACGAGCTACCGGGCTGCTCCATCCCGCGTCAGAGTCAGATTTGTTTCATCGTTTGAGAGAATGTTGGGCTTTTACTAGGTTTGGCGGTGACCTACTCTCCCGGGGCTTAAGCCCAAGTACCATTGGCGCGGCAGTGCTTAACTTCCGGGTTCGGGATGGGACCGGGTGTTTCACTTGCGCTATGACCACCAAACCGAGGAAAAGCCCCCGTCGCGACTTTTGCGGAGCAAAAGCGCGACGCGCGGGAGGCAGCGTCTTTTGTTTACAAAAGGCGCGTTCCCGCACGGTTATAGTATCAACCAACAACGTCGCTGTTTGCGCAGCAAAAGCGACGAGCGGGAGGCAGCGTATTCGTTTACGAATGCGCGTTCCCGCGTTTTAGTCATCCATTGTCAAGGTCAGTGTATGCTTTCGGCTTTTTGATTTCGCCTACCGTCTCTCCTTGAGGCGGTGGGTGTCTTTCCATTACTGGATCAAATCAAGCCTATCGGGCGATTAGTACCGGTCAACTGAACGCATTACTGCGCTTACATCTCCGGCCTATTGACGTGGTGGTCTTCCACGGCCCTCAGGGAGACCTTGTTTTGAGGGGGGCTTCCCGCTTAGATGCCTTCAGCGGTTATCCTGTCCGATCATAGCTACCCAGCACTGCCGTTGGCACGACAACTGGTCCACCAGTGGATCGTTCACCCCGGTCCTCTCGTACTAGGGGCAACTCCTCTCAAGTCTCCTACACCCACGGCAGATAGGGACCGAACTGTCTCACGACGTTCTAAACCCAGCTCACGTACCTCTTTAAACGGCGAACAGCCGTACCCTTGGGACCTGCTCCAGCCCCAGGATGAGATGAGCCGACATCGAGGTGCCAAACACTGCCGTCGATATGGACTCTTGGGCAGTATCAGCCTGTTATCCCCGGCGTACCTTTTATCCGTTGAGCGATGGCCCTTCCACTCGGGACCACCGGATCACTATGGCCGTCTTTCGACTCTGCTCGACTTGTCAGTCTTGCAGTCAGGCTGGCTTCTGCCATTGCACTCAACGAGCGATTTCCGACCGCTCTGAGCCAACCTTCGCGCGCCTCCGTTACGCTTTAGGAGGCGACCGCCCCAGTCAAACTACCCGCCACGCAGGGTCCCGGATCCGGATAACGGACCGCGGTTAGACATCAAGAGTGCGAAGGGTGGTATCTCAAGGGAGGCTCCACGGATACTTGCGTTTCCGCTTCAAAGCCTACCACCTATCCTGCACATCACAATCCTGATGCCAGTGCGAAGCTGTAGTAAAGGTGCACGGGGTCTTTCCGTCTAACCGCGGGAAGCCTGCATCTTGACAGGCAATTCAATTTCGCTGAGTCGATGTTGGAGACAGCGGGGAAGTCGTTACGCCATTCGTGCAGGTCGGAACTTACCCGACAAGGAATTTCGCTACCTTAGGACCGTTATAGTTACGGCCGCCGTTTACCTGGGCTTCAATTCAAGGCTCTCACCTCTCCTTTTAACCTTCAGGCACCGGGCAGGCGTCAGACCCTATACGTCGTCTTGCGACTTCGCAGAGCCCTGTGTTTTTAATAAACAGTCGCCACCCCCTGGTTTGTGCCCCCAGCCCCTAGTTGCCTAGGAACCGGGCCTCCTTCTCGCGAACTTACGGAGGTATTTTGCCGAGTTCCTTCAACATCGTTCTCTCAAGCGCCTTGGTATGCTCTACCAGTCCACCTGTGTCGGTTTAGGGTACGGTCTGATGGAGGGCTATTTCCAGGAACCACTCAGCAGCCCAATCAATCCGATAAGATTGAACTACACCTGTGATCCGTCACATCCTCCTGGCCTAGGAATATTAACCTAGTTCCCATCGCCTACGCCTTTCGGCCTCGGCTTAGGGGCCGGCTTACCCTGCTCAGATTAGCTTTAAGCAGGAACCCTTGGACTTTCGGCGAGAGTGTCTCTCACACTCTTTGTCGCTACTCATGTCATCATTCTCACTAGTGATCTCTCCACCGGATGGCTCACGCCCCGGCTTCATCGAAAGGTTCATATCCTCCAAGGTCGTCCGAAGACGACTAAAGAGGATGGAACCTATGTCACACTACGCTCTGCTACCGATGCTTACGCATCCCTAGACTTCGGCTCATGGCTTGAGCCCCGTTACATCTTCGCCGCAGGACAACTTATTTAGACCAGTGAGCTGTTACGCTATCTTTAAAGGATGGCTGCTTCTAAGCCAACCTCCTGGTTGTTTTGGTCGTCCCACCTGCTTTCCCACTTAGCCATGAATTGGGGGCCTTAGTCGTAGGTCAGGGTTGTTTCCCTCTCCACTACGGACGTTAGCATCCGCAGTGTGTCTGCCATCTAGTACTCCCGGGTATTCGGAGTTTGGTTAGGATCAGTAAGCCTGTGGGGCCCCATTACCCATCCAGTGCTCTACCCCCCGGGGTATTCGGATGACGCTCTACCTAAATAGATTTCGCAGAGAACCAGCTATCTCCGAGTTTGATTGGCCTTTCACCCCTAGGCACAGCTCATCCCGATCCTTTTCAACGGATGTGGGTTCGGTCCTCCAGTAAGTGTTACCTTACCTTCAACCTGGCCATGCCTAGATCACTCGGTTTCGGGTCTGATCCCACGAACTCATACGCCCTATTAAGACTCGCTTTCGCTACGCCTACACCTAACGGCTTAAGCTTGCTCGTGAGACCAAGTCGATGACCCATTATACAAAAGGTACGCCGTCAGCTCGCAAGGAGCCTCCGACTGATTGTAGGCGTTCGGTTTCAGGTACTGTTTCACTCCCCTCGTCGGGGTGCTTTTCACCTTTCCCTCACGGTACTGGTTCGCTATCGGTCAGCAAGGAGTACTTAGCCTTCGAAGGTGGTCCTCCGATCTTCAGACAGAATTTCACGTGTTCCGCCCTACTTAATACGTCCATCAAAGCTTCCTATACGGGGCTGTCACCCGCTATGGCCACGCTTCCCAACGTGTTCTAGTCACTTATCCGGCTCGGCTGGTCCCCGTTCGCTCGCCGCTACTAGGGGAGTATCAATTGATTTCCTTTCCTCCGGGTACTTAGATGTTTCAGTTCCCCGGGTTTGCTCTTAAAACCCTATGTATTCAGGTCTTAAGTACCTGTTTAAGCAACATATTGATTATCAAGGATAACAATATGAAGCTTTCAGGTGGGTTGCCCCATTCAGAAATCCATGGATCAAAGCTTATTCTCAGCTCCCCATGGCTTATCGCAGAGTATCACGTCTTTCATCGCCTCTTGCTGCCAAGGCATTCACCAAACGCCCTTCTCGCGCTTGATTTGATCCAGAAAAAGAAAGACACACGATAGTTGTGCTACCGCCTATTCGGCTACTTGAGCACGATGTCTGCTACGAACTTCGTTCTTCGCAGACTATGTATCAATCGAGACCGCCCAGCTGGTAACTAAAGGCAGTCATTCTTCTGAACCAAAAACA
>NZ_JBQFXP010000026.1:0-7438 GCF_056540905.1 Ruegeria sp. AL1 | reverse complement strand
CGCGACATTCGTTGCCCCCACTGATCGGCAAGTAAAGTCGTCATCTGCCGGGCAAAGTGGTTTTAACGCGGGACCTCTCGAACTGCGGTCAGTGTTTGCGGATTCGGGTGTTTGCCGATATCGATCCTAGCTTTCTTTATATTTTTTGACCTTATACCGCCAACATAACGGCCTTTATGCTGACTTATAGACACCAATTGTGGCGGTAAAAAATGTTACTTGACTGATCACGTAAAGTTGAGCGTAGGATGATCTAAGTGGCGGAAATATAATGATATTCAACTTTAGGAATTTCATCGAAAGAATTACTCACCTGTATCAAGTTTTTCAAAAACAACACGTAACAAGGTCCATTAAAATAATACTATGAATGTACATGGAAGCTTAACTTCGACGCTTATAGGACGCGGTAGGGACGGCGAAGTGCGCTGTTGGAAAGGTGAGTGCGTCGGTAAAGCATCAGACTTACGCTGCTGTTCAGATGATCGCTCTGTTCATGCCATTCGAGGCATGGTCGAGCGAACCCTTCCAGCCGACAGGAACTCGGGACTGCGAACCGCAACCCTTGTTGGTAAGATCGTCATTTCGAAGATGCGTTTAAGAACGCATTGGAGATCCACCCATTCCGCGGGCAAGACCTTGGAGCGTTCAATGCGCTTCTTATCTTCATGGCAAACGCCTTCTCCAAGCCTGACACTCAGTTGCTCAATCGGAAGCAAGCCATGACCGATACAATGGTTGCCACTCGGTTGCGCAAATTGTCCATCAGCTACGTTCAAGCCAGTGATCGTGACAGCGTAATGCAATTCTGTCGGTCCGCACACAACGAGAGCATCTTTCGTGACATACCGTTCTCAGAGCGCAAGTTTGACAAGCGGTTTCAGGAGGTCATGCGCAACCCGGAGCGTCATCTCGGTCTGAAGGCGCATTTGGGTGATCAGGTTTTGGGTGTTCTGCATTGCAGTCTGGGAGGGTATTTTGTTGGAGACACTGCCCGGATTGCCAGCGTGAGCATGGTGAATATCGACAGGAAAGTCCGCTCGAGTGTGTTGGGCGGCAAAGCCGCTCTGCAACTGGTGCGACAGTTAGAGAAATGGGCACGCGCCAGATCGGCGGATTACATTCTGTTCTATGTGACATCGGGAGAAACGCTTCCCCAAACGGATCGGTTCTTTAGAAAGCTTGGTATGACGACACTCGGGGGAAACTATGGGGTGAGGGTTCAAACCCAAAACTCCGACGCTAAGGATCAGTTTAAACGATCTACTTAAATTGATATCTAGATCTACATGAGTAGCGAGGGAATGCTGATGAAATCTGAAAAAAAACCATTACTTTCGCTTTATAAGTACACCAAATTAAATTTCTTAGAGGTCGAGAATATGTGTGACGACCAAGTTCTTCTGAATTACAATGAAACACTTGAAAATGGAAATAAAGAAATATTGACACCCAACGTGGGTCATAGCGACGCCAGTTGCAAAAGCTTTACCGTTGGAAAGATGAGACTAATTGGTAATAATTTGCTGGCAGACGGAGACTTGCTTAAGAGCATGTCAAAATTGAACGAGATAATTGAATCACAAGTATCTCCAACCAATTTAGCACCTGATAGCGGCGAAGAAGAAATCGAAAATCTTACAGGGATTGTTCGAACGAAAATAATGAAAGAAATGAAGGAACACGGAGAGTATAGCTTTGTTTCTGAGGTTAGAGTGGAGCAAATAATGTATGATTTTCTTGCTTTCAATATAAAACGAAGCGCTCAGGGGAAGGTATAGTGGCAGAAATATCTGAAAATGTAGTGTTTCTTGATTCTACGGCTCTTATCTCGATGAGTAAGAACATTTCAAAGGGAAATGTATCTTTTAATGCATTGAAAGGATTAACGGGCCCACAAAATCCAACTACAGTAGTGACGACTACCGTTCTAAGAGAGCTGGCTCCTGGGCGTAATTTCAATAGCGAAATCGTTTTAGATATTCTTGGAAATTATGCGTCTGGTCAGGATAATCTTTACGTCTTAAGAACACCACAAGTTCCGAAAACCCTGGGAGGCGAAAAAGGGGCGGGTGAGTTGAGTATTATCCACACCTTAAGTGGCTTGCCCATAAAGGTGCCAGGAGCTGATAATCTCATTTTCGGGAGGCAGATACCCTCAACTCTAGGCTTCAATAATGTAATCATCGTCTCTGACAACATAGGAGATTTCCCGGATTTACTGAATCCTCAAGTTATGTCTTTAGAGCAATATATTGGTTTTCTAGATCAAAATGGACATTTGCCGGATCATTTGAGAAGTGAGCTGATAAATGGTGATTTTGACCCGACCGAGTGTTTTTTATCTGGCACGCCGGTTCGGATGTGGCCTGAGGGGTTACCTCTGGACTTTGATAGCGGCCACGCTTCCACCCCAGCCTCTGAAGTTCCTTTGACCTCGTCGTTTGGATTGGAGGTTTTTGGGGGGCTGGGTTCTTTTGAGAGTGATGTACTTTCTGGATCGCTTTCGAAGCCGATTGAGGATGTCTGTGTTGGGGATGTCGTTGTCTCCTATGACAAGGAAGGTCGTTTGCGTCCTGGCCGTGTAACGCGGCTGTATCGCAATCGGGTGCGGCATGTCTTGGATGTGTTTGGGCTGAAGGTGACGCCGGGCCATGTGACCTTGTGCGGGGATGGAGTTTTTGAAGGGCGGCATGTTCCGGTTCTGGACATTTTGCGCTCGGATGGGGCTTTGGTTCGTGCGGACGGTTCGATGGTTCGGGCGGGCACGGGGTGCGATCTGGGCTCGGCGGGCGACCGGATGGTTATGGCAGTTGTCGGTGAACGGCAGACCAATGGCCAGATCAGAATTGCCGAGGCAGGCGAGATCCGTGCCGGAACACGGGTTCTTCTGGAGACCGGCCAGGATGTATCGGTTCTGGATCTGATCGAAGCCAATGGGGGCGTTTTGGGCGACGACGGCTATGTGCAGACGTCCTCAGACGGCGCGAAGCTTCCGTTTCACTGGACGTTCACACCGGGTTTGCCGAAGCCTGAGGATTATGTGCTGCAGCGTTCTGCGGTGACACTGCCAGAGATTTACGAGGCGGATGAGTGGGAAGCGGTTGCTCCACGCATGGCTGCCCCGGATTACAATTCAAACCAACGGACAGAGAGTACAGGGCATCATAAGCATCTGATTTAATTCCGTTACATCAAAAAAAAAGACGATTGCATCCGTCGTATCTTCGGCGGTGGAAGGGGACCGTATGACCAAATTTGTAGGCAAAAACGCCGACCGTTCACCTGTGGCTGCTGGCATTCTGGCGCATGACGACAAGAGCTTGATGCGAGAGAGCGGGTTTGTTGACGCCTTTGAATGCGTGGCGTTCCCTTCTATGGCGAATGAACATTCCGGGACACCCATCGTCGCCATCGACGGCTTGCAGGATTTGCGGAACTCACAAGGCGGCTTTGATGTCTACAATTTTGAGGTGGAAGAGCACCACACCTATATTGCGGGTGGGGTCAGGGTTCATAACATGTCGGGTTTTCTTGGGCGTGTCGGCAACGCAATTAACAACGGAGTTGATAATTTTCTCGGCGTTAGCCCAGATAAAACTGGTCTCCTCAGAGAGGGGGGGGTCGTCGATGCAATCACTGACTTTGCCACTGCACCACTGCACCTTGCTGGCGCGATCTTAAATGGTGTTTCCCAACTCGCTATCAATGCGGCAACAGCGGTCGGCGGCTGGATTGGAGCAGGCCTCCAAAAGTTTGATGGTTGGGTCAAAGGAATTTTTGGCGACACCCCGTCGCCCGAAGCCGGTCCGACCGAGGCGGAAGTCAAAGGGTCCTGGAACGCTCTGAGCTTTGAAGAGGTAATCGAATCAGGACTGGGCGATGATAGGATTTCCGAAAGAGATCTTTATTCGGAGGGCGCGAGTCGAGGTTTATCTGAAAAGGAAATCCAAGCAAAAATCTCGAAAGAACGAGGATATACAACACGTACCCCGTCAGAGATTGAAAATGATATAGACCCTCATGCAAGTGGGAGTGACAAGAACAAGCGAACTAAAGACAGCGGTGGAGACCGAGGAGAAGGCAAGCCCCTGATCCTTGATCTTGATGACGATGGCATTGAGCTGACTGAACTACAGAACTCGACAGTTTTCCTGGATGCGAACGGAGACGGTCTGGATAATCGGACAGCCTGGGCCGGTGACGGTGATGGCGTTCTGTTCTTCGACGCAGACGGCGACGGAACGATCTCGGAGAAGCGGGAATATGTGTTCACGGAATGGGACCCGACGGCGACGAGTGACATCGAGGCGCTAAGGGCGGTGTTCGACAGCAACGGCGATGGTGTCTTTGACGCGAGCGACGATGACTGGGGCAACTTCAAGGTTCTGGTGACCAATGCGGATGGCTCGCTGGAGGCGAAGACGCTGGCGGAGTTGGGGATCACTTCGATTGATCTGACGGCGGATGCGACCAATATCGAATTGCCCGATGGCTCGGTGATCACCGGTAAGACGACGTTTACCTATGCCGACGGCTCCACGGGCACAGTGGCGGACACGACGCTGGTCTCGGAAACGGCCAGCTACCGGGTTGAAGAGAGCGAGAGCTTTGACGCGGCGGGTACCCGCACACATGTGCAGACCGGCTACGCCGTGGACGGAACAATTGCCTTTGTCATTACGTCAGTGACGACGGCGGATGGGGCCTCGATCACCAATAGCTATGACACCAATGGCGATGGGGTTGTGGACCGGTTGCAGACCATCGTGACGGTGACCAATCCTGATGGCAGCGAAAGCGAGACGGTGACCAATGTGCTGGGCTCGGACCTGGCCACGGGCATTTTGCTGAGCGAGACGAAGACCACCACCAGCGCGGATGGCGATACGGTGACCATCGAACGGGATTCCACTGGTGGCGGCTGGTACGACCAGACCGAGGTCCGCACCACCCACGCCGATGACAGCATGACCATCGTGACCACGGATCGCGATCCAAACGGTGGGGTGATCCGCAGCTCGACCGAGACGGTCTCAGCCGACGGGCTCGTACGTACGGACGCGATTGACGAAGATGGCGATGGGATGGTGGACCTGACCATCACCCATACGATTGTGGTCAACGCGGATGGCAGCCGGTCAGAAACGATTGAGCACTTCAACCAGGATGGCTCGCTGCGCAGCTCGGTGACGGAGAGCGTCTCTGCCGATGGGCAGACCAAGACCATTGCGCGCGATTTGGACGGCGATGGCGATGTGGACGTTCAGGAAGAGCTGGACATCGTGGTGAATGCGGATGGCACCACGGATTCGACCCTGACGGTGAAGAATGGCGATGGCAGTGTGCGCAGTTCCACCACGCATAATCAGTCTGAGGACGCGCTGACCAAATCCTCAGCCGTGGATCAGGATGGCGACGGGGATGTTGATCTGACCACGGTTGAGGCCACAGTGATCCATGTAGATGGCAGCCGCGAGACCGAGACAACCCTGACGAACACGGATGGCTCAGTGCGCGCCAAGACAAAGGTCACGCTGGGCAGCGATCAGGTCAGTTCGGAGACCTGGGTGGATCACAATCAGGATGGCACGTTCCAGGCAACCGATCTGAGCCGCAATGTCACTGTCGATGCGACAACCGGTGAACGGACTACAACCAGCTGGACCCATAATGTGGATGGCTCGTTCAGCTCGCACTCGGTCTCGGTCTCGAGCGAAGATGGGCTTGTTGTAAATACGACCGTTGATGCAGACGGTGATGGGGATACCGACCTGTCGGTCTCGGATGTGACGGTTGAGAACGCCGATGGCAGTTCCACCCGCACCATCGCGGAATCGGCGCAGAGCGGTGCGCTCAAAAGCGAACAGGTGGTGACAACCAGCGCAGATGGTCTGACGGTGACGACACTGTCTGACATCGATGGGGATGGCAGCACCGACAGCAAGACCACCTCCACACAGATCTCCAACCCCGATGGCAGCACGTTGCAGACCACAACCCGCTATGCCGGTGACCAGAGCACCTTGCTGGGGGAGACTTCGATCTCACAAAGCGCGGACCGCCGCCTGACGATCACCACCAGCGACGCCAATGGCGATGGGGCAACGGATATGACCCTGCGCTCGGAAAAACATGCCGATGGCAGCATGACCGAGCTCGATACCCGGTTCAGCGCGGATGGTACGATCCTCTCCACCCGGCAGACCGATGTCAGCGCCGATGGGCTGACCATCACAACGGTCGCGGATGTGGATGGAGATGGCGATACGGATACGTCATCGGTTCAGGCCACGGTTCTGAATGCGGATGGCGGGCGTACCACTACCAGCACTGCCCGCAATGGCGATGACAGCCTGCGCAGCGAGATGGTCACCACGGTCAGTGATGATGGGTTGGTGACAACCACCACCGAGGATACTGATGGCGACGGGATCACTGAGCGCAGTGTGACCTCCACAACAGTATTGAATGCGGATGGATCACAAAAGACCACCGAAGATGTGCAGTCCAGCGACGGCACGCTTCTCTCCCGCTCGGAAACCACGGTCAGCGATGACGGGCTGACGGTTGAGACCCGCTCGGACACAGATGGAGATCAGAGCGCGGATATCGTCACGACACGTGTAACAACGCTCAATGACGATGGCAGCACCACTGTCACAACAAGGGTTACAGACATCACAGGTGCCAGCGATGTGCTGCGGTCACAGGTTGTCACAACAACCAGTGACAATGGCCGGGATGTTCTCGAGACATCAGACATCAATGGCGATGGCCAGGTGGATATGCAGGTGCATCGTGTCATCGCAGATGACGGCTCTGTCACAGTCACAGAGAGTGAGCTGAACAGTGATGGGTCTCTGCAAAGCCAGATGGTGTCGACAACCAGCGATACCGGGCTTGAAAGCACCACGCAGTATGACGCCGACGGTGACGGGAGCTATGAGCGCAGTATGCAGAGCACAACCGTGCTCAATGCGGATGGATCAACCACCCGGACAGTTGAGGAGAAAGCGGAAGACGGCTCAGTTTACAGCCGTACGGTCACGGATGCCTCGCGCGATGGCTGGACCACGACCGCACGGGAGGATCGGGACAATGATGGTGATGACGATCTGACCACCACGCAGGTTTATGATCTGAGTGCCACGGGTGCAGAAACCACCACAACGACCCGCGTAGCTGCCGATGGCGCCACCCTCAGCACCGACACAACTACAGTCAGCGCTGACAAACGCAGCACAACCCGCTCCGTCGATGCAGATGGCAATGGCGTCGATGACAGCGTGACCACAGCAACCATCGCAGATGATGGGTCAACCACCAGCACCACGCAATACTTCTCGGAAGGTGGCGGTCTGGAAGCAACAAAAACAACCCGCGTCAGTGGCGATGGCCTGACCGCGACATCCCGCACGGATCGCAATGGCGATGG
>NZ_JBQFXP010000025.1:0-10876 GCF_056540905.1 Ruegeria sp. AL1 | reverse complement strand
TCCATAACCCAAGATGCCCCCGGTCTCTCCCGAGCGTCACAACCGTCTCTCCGGCCCGTCTCCGCCGTTCCCAGCGTCCCAGCAACCGCCTTAGCAGCGCCGGTGAAGGGCGTTCTAAGTAATACTCCCAAAAGGCGCAAGGGGAAAATTCAGAAAACTGTCAAAAACTCGCAATATTTGAATTTTTATATTTTTATCAACATCTTACAGAATTTCGATCAAGAGAATTCCCGCACCACTGCACCTAAAGTGCCCGATTTGGTACGTTAGATGAGGGGGGATGGCATTCACCGTCCCGAGTCACACGGAATCGACTTGTCGCAACCGGGTCAAAAGACTTGGGAACGGGACGCGCAGGAGAAGCAGGCCCAGAATCGTACACAGATAGATCAAAGGCTCGATCTGAAACCCTTTGGCCAGCATGACATAGTGAAGTCCCCCCAATACGGCCGCCGGATAAACCAGACGCTGCAAGCTGCGCCAGCGTGGCCCCAATTGCCGAACGGACATATTGTTAGAGGTCAAGACGAGTGGAAGCATCAACAGGAACGCTGCCATGCCAACCGTAATATAGGGTCGCTTCAGGATATCCGCCCAGATCTGGCTGAGCAATTGAACATCCAGGACCAACCAGACCAGCAAATGCAGGCTGACATAGCCAAAAGTCAGCACACCTAAAGCCCGTCGAAACTTCATCAGGTTCAGCCCGGCATACCGACGCAACGGCGAGATCGCCAGAACCGCAATCAACAGCTGCAACGCCAATTCCCCATAGCGGTGTTCAAGCGCTTCGATAGGATCGACCCCGAGACCCCCGGTCAGGCCCTGATAAAACAACCAGGGCGCCGGAAGGGCGCCCAGCAGATACACCGCCCAGACGGGTACACGGTGACATATGCGGTTCACAGTCTGCATGGTCTCAATAGTATTTCGACAAATCCATGCCTTCGTAAAGCCCCGCGACCTCTTCTTCGTAGCCGTTGAACATCAGGGTCGGAATTCGTTTGGCGAACAGACCACCACCGATCTGCCGCTCGGAGGCCTGAGACCAGCGGGGGTGGTCCACATTCGGGTTCACATTGCTGAAGAACCCGTATTCGCGCGGGTTCGCCATGTTCCAGCTGGTGGGCGGTTCCTCATCCGTCAGCGTGATCCGCACAATCGACTTGATCGACTTGAACCCGTATTTCCACGGAACAACCAGCCGCAATGGGGCACCGTTCTGATTTGGAATCGGCCGATCATATATTCCAGTCGCCATGAGAGTCAGGGGATGCATGGCCTCATCCAGCCGCAGACCTTCCCGGTAGGGCCAGTCCAGGACCGGGAACTGGACGCCGGGCATCTCATCCGGACGCAGGGCGGTCTCGAAGGCCACGTATTTCGCTTCCTCCTGCACACCCGCCATATTCAACAGATCGGCCAGTTCGAACCCATTCCAGGGGACAACCATCGACCACGCCTCGACGCAGCGAAACCGGTAAATGCGTTCTTCGACCGTCATTTCTGACATGATATCCGCAAAGTCGTAATCGCCCGGGCGATCAACCAGACCATCAATCTTGATGCTCCAGGGTTCGGTCACGAGGGTATGCGCATATTTCGCCGGGTCATCCTTGCGCGTCCCGAACTCATAATAATTGTTGTAAGAAGTGATCTCTTCCCACGTGTTCGGTTCAAGTGCCTCTTGTGCTGCCCCCGGACGCGCAATCGTGGTCAGACCGACACCGGCCAGACCGGCCATCACCTGCCGCCGGTTCAAGAACGCCGCCCTGGGGGTCACGTCGGCATGTGTCAAAGTGTTGGTCCAGCGATGCGCCATTTAAGTCTCCGTCAATAAGTCTGCCTCAGGGGTGAGGTAGTCCGCTCTTACCACAGGGCCAAAGCAATATGCGTCACGATTGGGCGACGGGACTGTAACGTATGTGAAAAATGTATGTTTTTGCCATGACGCAGATGCAATCCGTACAAATCTCGGCACCAAGCGGCCTGATCTGGCCGAATCGCAGGCAATAATCACCACGGCATGCACCCAAAGACATGCTACCCATCCGTTCCGAGATTTGAACGATCTGAGTCTCTCTGCGGACGCCTGAGTATGTGCTCATTTTCAAAACCACGAATACTGAAGGTCTGATTCAGCCCTCCACGGAGACTCCACAATGAAAAAGCTTCTTTCCACAATCGCCTTCGCAATTGCATTGACCGGCGCGCAAGCCTCGGCTCAGGAGATCGCGGATATGAGCGATCTTGAATATGCACATATCGCATACACCGCAGACAACATCGACATTCGTTACGCGCATCTGGCGCTCGCTCTGTCAGAAAACCCCGACATCCACGAATTCGCCAACACCATGATCCGCGATCATACCGCGGTGAACGAAGCTGCGCTGGGACTGCTGGAAAAACTAGGCGCAACCGCCCAGGACAATGCGTTCAGTCAAACGCTGAATGCCAATGCCGAGAAGATCATCGACAACCTGTCGCAGCTGCGCGGTGCCGAGTTTGATGCCGCCTATGCCGCCAATGAATTGGCCTATCACCAGGCGGTCAACGAATTGGTAGAAGGCACCATGATCCCGAATATCGACAACGCCGAAGTCAAAGCGCTGTTTGAACAGGGTCTTGAGATTTTCAAGGCGCATGAAGGTCATGCTGAAATGATGGTCGAGTCGCTGAACTGATGCGATCCATGGTCTCCCGCCGGAAAGTTCTAGGAGGAGCGGCGGTTTCGGCAACCGCTCTGGCCTTGGGTGTGCGGGCGGATGAGGCGCCACAGGTCCATGAGATAGCGATCAAACGCTTTACCTTTGAACCGGCGCAAATTCAGGTGAGGGTTGGTGACACACTCCGATGGACCAATCTGGACATCGCCCCTCATACCGCATCGGCAAACGATCTGAGTTGGGATACCAAGGAACTGAAGCAGGGCGAAAGCGCCGACATCCTCGTCGAAGACGGGATGGAGTCCGCCTATTTTTGCGTGTTTCACCCGCACATGACAGGCCAGATCGAAATCGTCTGAGGCCTCGGTGTTTCCAAAAACAAAAAGACCCGCCCTATGGTGGGTCTTTTTGCGGTTCATCGGTTGTTCGCGTATCAGGTTTTCCTCGGATTGGCCCTGCAAGTATTACGTCTGAGGTCGGCACTCCGAATAGGCAATCGTCGCAGAAAGGTTTACAGGGGGAGCAGCTAAACTTGCGCACGATGCGAAAAAGTGCGCTCAACTGTTGCGGGTCGCGAGCCATATCTATCGGTAAAATCAAGTTCTCCTTCAATAAAGCGATCCTCGCATTCACAGCCACGTCACATAGGTTTGAGTTAACGCGACGGAGGTTGCCCTGTTCTGAAATCGTTCAACACATACTGTTGTCTTTACAGTTTGAACGTAAAGGACACCAAAATGATCAGAGCGACCCTCATCACCGTCAGCTTGCTTCTCCTTGCCGCCTGCGAGGGCCCAAGCGGTGGCAGCGCCGAAAACCAAACGCCCGAGTTCGAGGACAGTTTCCGCAATCGCGGCAGTTGATGACCAGACGCAGGGTAGAAGCCTCGGTCATCGGTTTTGCTTTGAGACCCTCGTCCTTTAATCGCGCGAGTATCTGAACCGCAGTCTGCTTGCGCCGAAAAAGATGGGCGATCCGGTTTTTGAGGCACTGTATTGCGGTTCTTTCGGTAATGGCATTGGTCGTCATTAAGCAATATCCCTGAACCAGTGGCGCGTGCGCAGCGCCGGGATAAACGTAATCTGCGTAGAAAGAATATGAGCCAGCACAAAATCGCCAAGGTTTTGGCTGGCTTAGATTGCGGTCTCGTGGACAGCTTTGAGGGAATGGGCCTGCCCCAAAATGTTAAAGCTTCGTCACGTCGCTGTATCGGGATAGCAAAGCTTCCCGGTCAATAATTCACGTGAGTTCTCAATATTAAACGAGGCTGAACCGCGGGAAACACAATTTCGCGCCGCAAATATTGAATCATCTCGGAATTTTTTGTTCGCTTCCACATCCGAAAGTTGGTTGGCCCGTTTCCCATCGGCACGACACCCCGACCCGTCTACGGCTAAGTCGGCTGACTGGATTGTGCAGAAGCCGACAATTCTCAGATACGGTATTGTCGCCGTGTTTTTCTCATCTAAGCTTGCTGCGCGCGGGGTAATCTGTGACGCTGGGATGCCCATTCAAATAGAAAAAGATAATCTCAGGGAGAATATTGTGAGACCTCTACTGCTGTCGACAGCGATAATCTTGGGGGCCAGTGCTGCCTTCGCCAACCAAACCGATGTTACCGTCGGGCTTCAGCTGGAGCCACCGCATCTCGACCCGACGTCTGCGGCAGCTGCTGCCATTGACCAAGTTCTCTATTCAAATGTCTTTGAAGGCCTTACCCGGTTTGGATCGGATGGATCGGTAAATCCCGGTTTGGCTGAAAGCTGGTCCATTTCCGATGATGGCCTGACATACACATTCAAACTTCGGGACGGGGCAACCTTCCACGATGGGTCGAGCTTTGGGTCTGAGGATGTCGTTTTTTCGCTCGACCGCGCGCGGGGCGAAGATTCCACCAACGCGCAAAAGGCACTGTTTGAAGCGATCGAGAGCGTTGACGCGGTGGACGAGACAACGGTGAACGTAACGCTCAAATACCCCCAAGGCAATCTCTTGTTCAATCTGGCCTGGGGTGACGCGGTCATTGTCGCCGAGGAAAGTGTCGCGGACATCAAATCCAACCCGATCGGAACAGGGGCTTTCCGCTTCAGCGACTGGAAACAGGGCGACAGCATCACCCTAACGCGCAACGACGATTACTGGGGCGACGCTGCAAAACTGGAAACAGCGACGTTCAAATTCATTTCTGAACCGACAGCGGCATTTGCTGCGATGATGGCCGAAGATATCGACGCGTTCTATACCTACCCGGCGCCTGAGAACCTCGCTCAGTTCGAAGCTGATCCACGTTTTAACGTTCTTGCGGGAAACACCGAAGGTGAAACCATTCTGGCCATCAACAACAAGGCCGAACCCTTCAATGATGTCCGCGTGCGCAAAGCGGTCAGCATGGCCATTGACCGCCAGGCAATCATTGACGGGGCGATGTTTGGCTATGGAACACCCATCGGATCGCATTTTGCGCCGCACCATCCCGATTATGTCGATCTGACAGGGAACGCGCCTTTTGATCCCGACGCAGCAAAGGCGCTGCTCGCGGAAGCTGGCTATCCCGATGGCTTCTCGACAACTCTGAAGTTGCCTCCGCCTTCCTACGCCCGTCGCGGCGGAGAGATCATCGCGGCCCAGCTGCGCACAATCGGAATCGATGCCGAGATCAGCAATCTTGAGTGGGCACAGTGGCTGGAGCAGGTTTTTCGGGGTTATGATTTTGACCTGACAATCGTCAGCCATACCGAACCGATGGATATCGGCATCTATGCGCGTCCCGAATACTACTTTCAGTATGACAATGCGGGTTTTCAGGACCTGATTTCGTCGCTGGCAATCGAGACCGACCCGGCCAAGCGATCTGAGTTGCTGCAGCAGGCGCAGACGGTCATCTCAGAGGACTACGTCAACGGATATCTGTTCCAGTTGGCGCTGACATCGGTCGTAAACTCCAAGTTGGATGGCATCTGGAAAGACGCACCGACACAAGCGGTGGATTTGACGTCCGTCAGCTGGTCGGAATAACGCGCTATATGCTGCCCTACCTCGTAAAAAGACTTGGCTCGCTTTTCGTATCCCTTCTTGTAGCGAGCCTGGTCATTTTTGCCTGTATTGAAATTGTGCCGGGAGATCCGGCCTCGTTCATGCTGGGCATAAATGCGCAGCCAGATACGGTAGAAGCACTTCGGGCCGAGTTGGGGCTAAACCAGTCTGTGGCAGAACGGTACCTGTCATGGGTTTCCGGTCTGTTAACGGGTGATTTAGGCACATCTTATACGTACCGTTCCCCTGTATCGGACATGGTGGCGGATCGATTGCAGGTGTCGTTGCCTCTGGCGCTTTATGCGCTGACATTGACTATTGTTGTGGCGTTTCCGGTCGGTGTTCTTGCAGCTGCGCGTCGCGGGTCGATGACAGATATTTCTGTGATGGGGGCGACGCAACTCGGGATCGCCATCCCCAATTTCTGGTTCGCGCTGTTGATGGTGATCGTTTTCGCCATCAATCTCGGATGGTTCTCTGCCGGCGGGTTTCCAGGATGGGACGCGGGTGTCCTGGCTGGGCTGAAGGCCCTGACATTGCCAGCCGTGGCTTTGGCTTTGCCTCAAGCGTCAATTCTGGCCCGCGTCATGCGGTCCTCTCTATTGGATACACTTTCAGAAGACTATGTACGCAGCGCCCGCGCCAAGGGGCTGACGCAGGGACAGGTCATGTGGCGCCATGCATTGCGCAACGCAATGATACCCGTGCTCACGATCATTGGTCTGCAATTCTCGTTTCTTCTGGCGGGCGGGATCATAATCGAGAACGTGTTCTTCCTGCCGGGGCTTGGCCGATTGGTTTTTCAGGCGATCACACAGCGTGATCTGATCGTCGTCGAAAGTGTCGTGATGCTTTTGGTATTTGCTGTGATCGTAGTGAACTTTTTAGTCGACATTGCCTATGCATGGGTTGACCCACGACTGAGAGCCCGGTCATAGCCATGATTGAAACGGGTTTTGTCAAAAGCGCACTGCGGTCTCGCAATCTGGTTCTTGGTCTGGCGTTGACTTCGGTTTTTGCATTGGGCGCTTTGATCTCACTTGTCTGGACGCCCTATGACGTCACCGTTCTGGACATCGCCTCCAAGCTGAAGCCGCCATCACCCGAGCATCTGTTCGGGACAGATCATTTTGGCCGGGACACATTTTCAATGGTTATGGTCGGCGCTCAAACATCCATTGCAGTTGCCTTTGTCGCCGTAGGAATAGGAATGGGGTTCGGCGTTCCGCTGGGGCTTGCCGCTGCAGCGAACCGGGGAAGTTGGCTGGACGAGGTGATCATGCGGGGAAATGACCTTGTCTTCGCATTTCCGTCGCTTTTGATTGCGATCATGATCACAGCTGTTTTCGGCCCCTCGGCCGTGAACGCCATCATAGCAATCGGTATATTTAATATCCCCGTCTTTGCGCGCCTCAGCCGAGGGGCCGCCCTGCCATTGTGGACGCGTGAGTTTATTCTGGCCGCACGCGTCGCCGGGAAAGGGGCCACCCGCATATCTGTCGAGCATATCCTGCCCAATATCACCAACTTGCTGATCGTTCAGGGAACAATACAGTTCTCGTTGGGCATTTTGGCAGAAGCAGGGCTGAGCTATGTCGGTTTGGGCGCGCAGCCCCCGATCCCAAGTTGGGGACGGATGCTGGCCGAAAGCCAGACGCTGATCTCGATTGCGCCGCATCTGGCGCTGTTTCCCGGTTTTGCCATTCTGCTGACCGTGCTGGGGCTGAACCTGGCCGGCGATGGCCTTCGCGACCTGCTGGATCCACGAATCCGGAGAACCGGGCGATGAATCTTCTGAACATTCGCGACCTCTCGTTAACCGTTCATGGCACGCAAATCCTCGACCGTGTGTCGATTGACATAGAAGCAGGAGAAGTTTGCGGGATCATCGGTGAAAGTGGCTCTGGCAAATCTCTTACGGCCTTCTCGGTGATGCAGCTTCTTCCTGATGGTTCGAAGTGTTCCGGAGCGATCTACTTGGACGGCAAGGATGTCTTGCAAGTCGGCGAAGCAGCCATGTGCGATATTCGCGGGAAGACCGTCGGAATGGTGTTTCAGGAGCCCATGACAGCCTTGAACCCAGTACAGACAATCGGCCAGCAGGTCGCTGAAACGATCCGCATTCACGAGGGCACGACCCGTGCCGAAGCGATGGTGCGTGCCGCGGAAACTTTGACTCGGTGCGAGCTGCCGCAAGATCGTTTCCCTCTTTCACGCTACCCGCACGAATTGTCGGGAGGGCAGAGACAGCGGGTGGTGATCGCGATGGCGATTGCATTGCGGCCCAAACTGTTGATTGCGGATGAGCCGACAACCGCGCTTGATGTGACCACCCAGGCCGAGATTCTCAGGTTGCTCAAGCAACTCGTTTCCGAGGACGGTATGGGCTTGATGCTGATCACGCACGATCTGGCGGTCGTAACTGATATTGCAGACAATATTGTCATCATGAAGACCGGTCAGGTCGTGGAGCGCGGCGCGGCTGCATCTCTTCACCAAAGGATGCAACATCCCTACACCAAAGCGCTGTTTGAAGCATCGACACACCAGCCGGACGCATCCTCTCATATCGAGGATACTGTTCTGCTCCGCGTCGAAAATATGGTTCGCGAATATGCCGGTCCACGCAAATCTCTTTTTAAAAAACCCGCACCGTTTCGTGCGGTCAACAGCGTCAGTTTCAACCTGCGGCGCGGAGAATGTTTAGGGCTTGTGGGCGAAAGCGGGTGCGGAAAGTCCACTCTGACACGGGCAATCCTGGGATTGGATGCCATTCAGGGTGGGTCGATCCGGCTGAATGAGCTGGATGTTCAAACAGACGATACAGCCCGGCAAGGGATGCAGGTTGTCTTTCAGGATCCATATGGCTCTTTCAACCCGAGACACAAAGTCGGGCGGCTGATTGCGGAACCTTTCTTTCGGTTGGAGCGTCAAGCAACCGATGAGGAAATCGCCGAATCCCTGGTATCCGTCGGCCTCAAGCCCGCTGATCGTGACAAATATATTCACGAGTTTTCAGGTGGTCAGCGACAGCGCATTGCCATCGCACGCGCATTGATTACAAAGCCGGAACTCATCATTCTGGACGAGGCCGTTTCCGCACTCGACGTCTCGATCCGCGCGCAAATTCTGGACCTGCTGGCAGATCTTTCCGCCGAGCGCGGCCTGACCTATCTTTTCATCACGCATGATCTGAGCGTCGTAAAAGCGATCTCTGATCGCGTTTTGGTCATGCAGAACGGCGAGATCGTCGAAGAAGGGCAGACCGACACGGTCTTCCGTTCGCCACAACAGGAATACACGAAGACACTGATAGCAGCGGCCCCACAGCTGACTTCGTTGGAACGCGCGCGCGCATGAAATGAGTAGATCAGGGCCGTACCGGGCCGCGAGTGTGACCCCTGATGGGGTGTTGCCGGTTTGATGGATGAGAAAACTAGGAAATGTCTATGCCTCTGACCGTTTTTGGAATTGACCCCGGAACCTGCATGATCGGCGGGAGTTGGGTACCCCCTGCATCCGGAGACATGCTTGATTTGATCAACCCATCTGATTCCTCAATCTTGTGCATGATCGCGAAGGGCGGACCTGAAGATATCGACCGCGCCGTTCAAGCGGCCGAAGCAGCTTTGCTGGGGGTTTGGGGCAAGGCAACGGCTGTAGAGCGCGGCCGGATCCTGGCCAGGCTGGGCGCACTGGTTCTGGACAACATCGATGAGTTGGCGCGGCTTGAGGCCAGTGATGTCGGCAAACCGCTCACACAGGCCCGTGCCGATGTCATAGCACTTGCCCGTTACATGGAGTTTTATGCGGGTGCGGCTGACAAGCTCCACGGTCAGACTATTCCCTACTTAGACGGCTACACCGTTTACACATTGCGCGAACCCCATGGCGTCACGGGCCATATCATCCCCTGGAACTATCCGATGCAGATCATCGGACGCTCGGTTGGTGCAGCGCTGGCCACAGGGAACGCTTGCGTTCTGAAACCCGCCGAAGAGGCATGCCTGACTGCGCTGGCCTTCGCGGAACTGGCAAAACGGGCCGGGCTGCCTGACGGCGCGTTGAATGTTGTTCCGGGACTTGGCAAAGAAGCGGGCGCAGCGCTCAGCCTGCACAAGGGCGTGCATCACGTATCCTTCACAGGATCTGTTGGCGTAGGCAAGCGTATTCAAAAAATGGCAGCAGACAACGTTGTCCCGGTGACGCTGGAGCTTGGAGGAAAATCTCCGCAGGTGTTCTTCGATGATGCGGACCTTGTAGCGGCTTTACCCTTTTTAGTGAACGCCGGTATCCAAAATGCGGGCCAGACCTGCTCGGCCTCATCACGCATTCTCGTCCATGAAAGTCGATACGATGAGGTGCTGTCGGCAATGTCGAAACGATATGCTGATTTACGAGCCGGACCTGCCCTTGCTGACCTCGATCTCGGGCCGCTCGTCTCCCATCGGCAGAAAGAGATTGTCGAGAACTTCATCGCAATGGGGTCTGATCTTGAAGTCGCAGCCCAGGGAGAAGTTGTAGCGTCTGCTCCAGAAACCGGCGCCTATGTCGCGCCAACGCTTTTTGCGAATGTACCTCCCGATCATATCCTCGCTCAGGACGAGATTTTCGGGCCGGTGCAAGTCGTCGTTCCGTTCTCGGACGAGGATGAGGCCGTGTCCATAGCCAATGGCACGGAGTTTGGTCTTGTGGCAAGTTGCTGGACGCGTGACGGCGCTCGTCAGATGCGCATGGCCAAACGCTTAAAGGCGGGTCAGATATTTTTGAACAATTACGGCGCTGGAGGTGGCGTTGAACTTCCTTTTGGCGGCACAGGTCTATCCGGTCATGGTCGCGAAAAAGGCTTTGAAGCACTTTATGGCTTCACAACCCTGAAAACAGTCGCTGCATCACATGGATAGCGCCAAACGAGCATTCACGCTTCACTTGGCTGACGGTACTGACAATGCAGACGGGGGTGCTGGAGGGGTTTTTTGTTGGAGATATCCAGGAAAAGAGGAGCCGCAACAGGTTGCACCATCGAAGCTGTTCTTTGCTGTGCAGGATAGCACTAGTGTAGCACCGTTACCGCCCTCCGGCGCCCGGAACGAACGAGGCTGTCTTCTCGTAGCTTACGGCTTTGCACCTCTGGCGTTCAGGATATGAGCCTGACGATGTGAAGTCGTTAAGCA
>NZ_JBQFXP010000024.1:0-12521 GCF_056540905.1 Ruegeria sp. AL1 | reverse complement strand
CAACCAAAATCCAAACAGCCCGTTCGATCCACAAACAGTCCACCGGACTGTTTGCTTAACGATCAAACCTCGTCAGGCTCATAACCTGAAGGTCAGAGGTGCAAAGCCGTAAGCAGTTCGTGAACTGGCCCCCATTTAGACCGGGCACCTTGGCCTGACCAAGGAGGCTTAAGGATAGCCTTAAGCACATGCTCATGTCTGAGATTGAAATCATCACCGACGGTGGCCGCCGTCGTCACTGGTCTGCGGCTGACAAGCTGCGGATCGTAGAAGAGACGATGTTTGAGGGGCAGAGCATCTCTGCTGTTGCGCGTCGCAATGGTGTGGCTCCCAATCTTCCGTATCGTTGGCGCAAGCTCATGCTCGAAGGGGGAAGCATCGCCTTGGCCGCAAATGACAGCGTCACCGGAAACAAGACGGTCCGTGGCATGGAGGCTCGCATTCGGGAACTTGAACGCCAGCTCGGGCGCAAGACGATGGAAGTAGAAATCCTGAAGGAAGCCCTCGACAAGTCACTGGCAAAAAACCGACCTTGCTTGCGCTGTCGCCGAAACGGCACGATTTGCTATGAAAACCGTCGCCGATATTTTGGAGGTCTCCCGTTCCAACCTGCATGACCGGGTGAACGGGAGCGCAAAGCCGCGTCGGGGCTATCATAAAGCCCAAGATACGGCGGTCCTGCCACACATACAGGCGTTGGTGGCGAAGCGTCCAACCTATGGATATCGCCGCATCACGGCGCTGCTGAACAGGGAGCTGCTTACGCAGGATTTCACACCAGCTTCGTATCCCTTGATCTTCCCAATGATCTGTTCGTCACTAAAACTGCGTTTCATAGTCCATCCTTTGCTTGGACCGATTGCTAACACCACAATGGTCTAATTTAAGGGGGCTCGGTCACTTGAACGTCACAGGTGCAAATCCTCTCCCAAAACCAGTATCCAACGCCATTCACAAAAACTGCACCTTAAAGTGAACTGCGTGGCACCCGAACTCCTTTGTTTCCGCTACCCGCGCGCGCTCAATCCGCTAGGTCAAATAGGAACTAAATAAGGTGGCGGATTGCAGGTATGGAAAGCGGTCAACGGGTGATCAGGGCGAATGGGAGAGGCTCGGTGATGCAGCAGGCTCGGCTGTGGTCGGGTTTGATCTTGTTGGCATATGCGACCGGTCATTTCATCAACCATGGCCTTGGGTTGGTTTCTCTGGCCTGGATGGACGGGATGCTGTCCGTCATGTCCTATGTCTGGAGTTCTGTTCCCGGTACGGCTCTGCTATATGGGTCCTTCGCCGTTCATATCCTGTTGGGCGCGCTTAGTATTCTAAGCATTCGCAGTCTGAAGATGCCGTTTTGGCGCTGGTTTCAGATCCTATTGGGGCTGGCGATCCCGTACTGGCTGGTCAGCCATGTCATTGTCACGCGCGGGTCCGAGGTGTTGACCGGGGTGCCGGTCAGCTACCTACAGGAGCTGTCCTTGCTTTGGCCGGTGTCGGCGGTCAAACAGAATGCCCTGCTTCTGCTGGTCTGGGTGCACGGGATGGTCGGAGTTCACTTTTGGCTGCGATCCAAGTCCTGGTATAAGGACGGGCTGTTGATCCTTCTGCCCGTCGCGGTGGCGATTCCGATTGTGGCCATTGCGGGTTGGATGGTGGCAGCGCAGCGCGAGTTACTGCGTCTTGAGCTTGTACCAGACGGTGCCGAAGTGGCAGGTTTGGCTGTGCGGCTGAGTGAGGTGCGTGGGGCAGTTTCATCTTATCAGACAGCGGCTCAGGGATGGGTCATCATTATTCTGAGCGCGGTGTTGCTGCTTTTCGGGCTGTTGTATTTCGCCATGAACCTGCGCAAACGGGTTCAGGTGTCTTACGGTCGGGACCTTGTGCTGGACGCGGCGCCGGGCAAGACGCTGTTGGATGTCAGCCGCGACAACGGCATTGAGCATATGTCAATTTGCGGCGGACGGGCGCGCTGTTCGACCTGTCGGGTGGTTGTCATGTCGGAACAAGACGGGCTCAGCCCGGTTGGGCCGGCCGAGCGCAAGCTGCTGGACAAGATCAATGCCGAGCCAAATATGCGTCTGGCCTGTCAGGCGCGTGTTGTGGGTGATGTCGATGTTCGGCCACTGATCCAACCGCGACGCGCGTCGTCCACGCCTCTGAAATCGGACCCGTTTGGATGGGGGGTCGAACGTGAGGTCAGCGTGCTGCACCTCAAGATCAAAGAGTTTCGGCCATTCGTGGACAAAACTCTGCCCTATGATGTGATCTTTGTGCTCAACCAGTTATTGGACCTGATGGTCGAGCAGATCGAGTTGCAGGGCGGCGTTGTCGACAAATTCACAAATGACGGGCTGACGGCCGTTTTTGGCCTTGAGACTCACAAGACGCAAGCCGCGCGTGCGGCTCTGTCGGCGGCGGCGGAGTGTCAGTTGCTGCTGCAGGACGACAGCGGTCTGCTGGACAAACAACTGGTTCAGCCATTGTCCGTTGCTATTGGCGTGCACTCGGGGCGGGCGGTGATCGGGCGCGTGGGAAAGAGCTCGGCGCAGGTAGCCCCCAGTGCCGTGACCGCGATTGGCAATGTCTCGATCACAGCCGAGGCGTTTGAGACTGTGGCGCGGAAAGTGGATGCCGCCATTGTTTATTCAAAATACATGCACGAGATGTGCGGGCTGGGCATTGCCGAGATGTTGGGTCAGACCCACGGAATTGCCATTCCGGGTGTCTCGGGGCAGGTCGAGGCAGTCATCGTGAAAAACAGCGGGCCGTTGCGAAAGAAACTGAGACTCTCCTGACGCGCGACCTTAGCTTAACGGGTAGACCGGAGGGGTCAGCCCGGATTGGAACCAGTTGACGAAGGACACGATTGAAAAGACGGGCAGGCCGGTCGCCTTTTGGATGTCCGACGCGTAAGGGCACATATTGGTGCATTCCAGCACAATCGCGCCCAGATCCGGGGTGTCGGCTTGCAGGGCAAGCGAAGCCTCGACATTATCCGCGCGGGCTTTCTCCACGTCCAAAGCCTCTTCATTGCCCAGAATGGCGCGGGTGAATTCCTGGCCCCCTTCGGTCGTGCCAATGGGCGTATCGGCCGGAACCTGGGCAAGGCGAAGGTGGTCGTCGCTTAAGGATGAGGCCGAGATTGTCAGGACCCCTGCACGTTTTCCTGCGGGCAGGATTCGGTTCACCATTCCCACCTGCATCAGCGAGGAGGTGGCAACTGGCACCGGCACGGCCTGCGCCAGTTCGTATTGGAAAAGCGACAGGAAGCCGCAATTGGTGGTAATCCCGTCTGCGCCATCGCGGACCAGTTCGCGCGCGGCGTCGATGAACGCGTCCAGCATGCCATCGGCCTTGTGCCGTACCACCCGATCTGGCGAGGCCTCGCGGACGATGCGGTAGAGCACGGGAAAGGGCCATGTCTGCGCATTGCCCATGTCGCCGGGAATGCGGGGAAACCGGGCGTCCAGCATCAGGATTCCGACCGATGCGCCGTAGATGGATTTGCCGCCCCTTGCGATCATGTCTTGGCCTCCTCGATGATGCGGGTCGAGATGTTCTCGGACCCTTCCATGTAGATGCTGGATATTCCTTCGCGCACGGCGTCTTGAACCTGGTCCATCCGCTTGGCGATATGCGTGCCCAGTATGTCGGCCGCCTGATCTCTGTTGCGGTCCATCAGTGCCTGCATGACACGTTTATGCTCATCTTTCGAGCGATGCACCCGGTCCATGCTCATGGATATCCAGCGGATATACCGGATGCGCTCGTTGATCCGCATCAGGGTCTGAAGCAACTCGTTGTTGCCGGATAGTTTTGCGATCCCCAGATGGAAGGCCTCGTCCCGGCTGACGGCGTCTTCGACGGTCAGGCCGGTGATGTCGATCCCGGTCTCATACAGCTCAGTGCAGAGCGCCTGCAGATCGCCATCCGTCGCCTTCACGCATGCCGCGCGCACGGCCGCTACTTCTATGATCTGGCGCAGTTCGAACAGATCGAAAACGCTTTCAGCGTCCAGCGGGCGGCAAAAAAAACCCTGACCGGGGCGAAAATCGAACAGCCGTTCAGCGACGAGCCGGTTTAACGCCTCGCGCAGGGGGGTGCGGCTGACCCCAAGGTCTCGGGACAGCGCGACCTCGTTCAACCGGTCGCCGGGACGTAGCCGGAAAGACACCGCCATCGCCTTGACCTGATCATAAATGTCATCAACCCGTGGACCTGCCATGACCTTTGTCCTTTTTCCTGATCGACAGGTGACACAGGCACGTCTTGAAATCAATATACATTACTGTATACAGATCTGTGCGCAATTCTGAAACCATAGGAGCTACATGCAATGACGGGCACAAACCATCTGACCGGAGCGGAAGCCATGGTGCGTATGCTCGAAGCGCATGGGGTGACGCATATGTTTGGCCTGTGCGGTGACACCACGTTGCCGTTCTATGATGCGCTGGCCCGGATGGACCACGGAATTCAGCACATTCTGACAAGAGATGAACGTCACGCAGCCTATATGGCGGATGGCTATGCCCGCGTGACAGGCAAGCCGGGCGTGTGTGAGGGCCCTTCCGGTGGTGGCGCGACCTATATTCTGCCGGGTGTGGTCGAGGCCAACGAAAGCTCTGTTCCGATTCTGGCAATCACGTCGGACGTGGCGACAACCAGCCGGGGCAAGTACCCTTTGACGGAACTGGACCAACCGGCGCTGTTCAAGCCGTTGGCGAAATGGAACGCCTCGCTGGATGACGCGACTCGTCTGCCGGCCATGGTTCGCGCGGCATTCCGCGCGATGACGACAGGCACACCCGGCGCGACACATCTGGCGCTGCCGTTTGACACTCAGAAAGCGCCGTTGGACGAGGCCGAAATTTGGGCGGATGCGCGGCATCGCAGCTTTCCGGCCGAGAGGGCGGGGCCGGACCCGGATGCGATTGAAGCCGCTGCCGAGATTTTGGCGCAGGCGAACTCCGCTGTGGCGGTGTGTGGGGGCGGCCCGGTTCTGTCTGGCGCTGAAGATGCGCTGCGCCGGGTTGCAGCCCTGCTGGACATGCCGGTTGCCACCACAGTCTCGGGTCAAGGTGCGATTGCTGAAACTGATCCGCTGGCCCTGGGCGTGGTGGGGTCGAACGGCGGTGTGCCTGCGACCCGCGCCGTGGTGGACGCTGCCGATGTCGTCTTGTTCATAGGTTGCCGCGCCGGGTCGGTCACGACCGAACGCTGGCGCAGCCCCGGGCGTGATGCCACTATCATCCATATCGACAGCGACCCGATGGTGATCGGCGCGAACTATCCGACCGAGGTCGCGATCTGCGCCGATGCTTGTCTGGCGCTTGAGGCCTTGGCGGATGCGCTGCAGGCTCGTCGGGACTTGCCCAATCTGGGTGGCACGGCCAAAGCCCGCGCCGCATGGGAGGCCAAGCTGACCGCCTTCGCCCCTCTGGCCGCCAGTCGCGAAACGCCGATCCGCCCCGAGGCGGTGATGGCCGCGCTGATGGATATCCTCGATGACGATGCGATTGTGGTCGCTGATCCCGGCACGCCGTGCCCCTATTTCAGTGCGCATTATCGTTGGCGCAAACCGGGGCGGCACTTCATCACGAACCGCGCGCATGGAGCGTTGGGCTATTCGTTGGGCGCCGCCATGGGCGCGCATGTGGGGCGGCCTTCGGTCAAAACCCTGTCCGTCATGGGCGACGGCTCGTTCGGCTTTACTTGTGGCGAATTTGAAACGATGGTCCGGCACAACATGCCGATTACGTCGATTGTGTTCTCGAACTCGGTCTTTGGCTGGATCAAGGCCGGGCAAAATGCGGGTTTTGGTCAGCGGTATTACAATGTTGATTTCAACCGCACCGATCACGCAGCCGTGGCCGCCGCCTTTGGCGTGAAGTCATGGACGGTCCGGGACCCTGCCGATCTGCCTAGTGTTCTGCGGCAAGCCATCGAACATGACGGCCCGACACTGGTCGATATCCATTCGCAACCCCTTCACGAAGCAGCGGCGCCGGTCTCGGAATGGGTCGCGTAAGAGGCGATTGACGGGGTGAGCTGGGCCAGAAACTCCTGCGCTATCGTAGACAGGGGGCGTCCTTTGGCGGTGATGATCGCAAGGTCCAGCATGACGGCCGGACGGAAGGGACGTGTCAGGTATCCGTTTTCACCGTCGAAGGTGACGGTAAACGGGTCGATCATCGCCACGCCCATACCCTGTTTGACAAAACTCAACAGGTTTTCCGAAAGATGAGTGTGGATTTGCGTCCGCCACGTGCGTCCTGCAGCTTGAAAGATATCACGGGTCCGGCGGTGGGTCTGATGTTCCGGGCCCATGACGATGAATGGCTCGTGCTCAAGTATCTCGGGTGTCAGCACCTCATGCGCCGCCAGAGGACTGGTGTCCGGGAAAGTCGCCATCGTTTCAAATCGGAACACCTGATAATTCAGCGTATCATGCAGTATTGGCATTTCGACAATGCCGATCTCGAACAGGCCCGAGATCACCCATTCCTGAATTTTCGAGGAGTATTGCGATTGAAAGCTGACCGACAGGTTGGGTCGGCTGTGCGCAAAGCGGGCGATTTCGCGCGGCATGAACCCAAACGACAGCAGATGCGGTGCAGCAACCTGCAACTGACCCGGGTGCTTGTTCTGCAAATCCGACACCGCCTGCGCCACGTGATCCAATCCGCGCACGACTGTGTCGACCTCGCGATACAACAGCTCGGCCTCGGGTGTTGGCAACAAACGCCCCTTGGTTCTTTCAAACAGCGGCAACCGCGCTTCGCGTTCCAGCTGGGCCAACAGGTTGCTGATGCCCGGTTGCGAGATGCCCAGCACCGAGGCAGCGCCAGTCACGGTGCCGGTCTCCATGATGGCGTGAAAGGCCTGCAATTGACGAAAGCGGAGAGACATAAGTCAGCCTATCATTTTATCTGATGAAGTGCCGAAGAAATAGTATTTGAAATGATATGCCGGTCAAGGCAGGCTGATGCCACTGGCAAGGGGTGCAATGGGCGATCTGGAGCAGACAATCATCGGGTATGACCTGTGGCACCTGAAGCTGCCGGTTACATCCCGTCGCGATCACGGGATAGGATCCGTCGAAGGTGCGTGCGAAATTGTCATCCTGCGGCTGAGATCCGAGGACGGAACCGAGGGCTTTGGCGAGGCCTCGCCCTGGTCCGTGTTCACAGGTACGCCCGAAGCCACCTATGCCGCGCTGAACCGTTATTTGCGCCCGCTTGTTGTTGGTGCACGGGTTGGGGACCGGTCTGCGATAATGGCGCGCGCGGCTTATGCCGTGGCTCATTGTACCGAGGCGAAGGCGGCATTGGAAACGGCCCTTTTGGATCTTGCGGGCCGGATCTGCAGGGTGCCGGTCTGGTCCCTGCTGGGGGGCCGCTGCCGCGGAACGATCCCGCTCAGCTGTTCGATTGCGAACCCCGATTTCGGGCAGGATATCGATCTGTTGGCGCAGCTGCAGGCGGATGGTATCCGGATCGTGAAGCTCAAGACAGGGTTCAAGGACCACGCGTTTGACATCATGCGGTTGGAACATCTGGCGCAGTCCCATCCCGATTTCTCTGTCCGTGTGGACTATAATCAGGGTCTTAGCATCGAAGAGGCTCCGGCGCGGGTGCGGGATGTGGCACAGTTCGCCCCGGATTTCATCGAGCAACCGGTCCGCGCGCACCATTTTGGCATGATGGCCCAGTTGCGCGGGATGACCGATGTGCCGCTATTGGCAGATGAAAGTGTCTTTGGCCCCGAGGATATGGAACGCGCTGCGCGCGAGGGCATTTGCGACGGTGTGTCGGTTAAAATCATGAAATCTGGTGGTCTGACCCGCAGTCAGACGGTCGCGCGGATGGCGGCGTCACACGGCCTGACGGCCTATGGTGGTGATATGTTCGAAGCCGGTCTGGCCCATCTGGCAGGTACGCATATGATCGCGGCAACCCCAGAAATCACGCTGGGCTGCGAGTTCTATCAGGCGTCCTACTTCCTGTTTCAGGACATTCTGGAAGAGCCGTTCCCGGTCCGCAACGGTCAGGTGGCTGTTCCCGACGGCCCGGGGTTGGGCGGCAGGCCGGATGTGGCCAAACTGGATCACTACGCGGTGGCAAGGGCGGTGGCATGAGCGACAAAAAAACCATAGCCATCATCGGTGCAGGAATTGTCGGAGTGTCCGCCGCGGTCTGGCTGCAACGCGATGGTCATGACGTGATCCTGATCGACAAAGCGGGACCGGGCGAGGGCACATCCCACGGCAATGGCGGGGTGTTGGCATCCTGCTCGATCGTGCCGGTGACGGTTCCCGGTCTGCTTGGGAAAGCGCCAAAGATGCTGTTCAGCCGTTCTCAGCCGTTGTTTCTGAAATGGGGGTACCTTCCCAAATTGCTCCCGTGGCTCAGGCAATATCTGAGCCACGCGAACGTCGCCGATGTTGAACGGATTGCGGCTGCCCTGACGCCCATTGTCGGAGACAGCTTGAATGACCACAAGGCTCTGGCGGCAGGGACGGGCGCTGAAAAGTGGATTGTGCCGTCAGATTATCTGTTCCTTTATGGCAATCGGGCCCAGTTCGAAGGTGACGCGTTTGGCTGGGGCATCCGGCGCAAGCACGGTTTCCAGTGGGAAGAACTGGAGGGCAAAGCCTTTCACGATTATGATCCGGTTTTCAGCACGGATATCGGTTTTGCCGCCAAGCTGTCAGATCATGGTCACATCACCGATCCGGGGCGTTATGTGAAGGACCTGGCCGCGCATGTCGAGAAGAATGGCGGTCGGATCATTCGTGCCCATGTCGAGGACGTACTACGCGACAATGGGCGTGTCACAGGGGTGCGAACGGGTGCAGAGACCATTCCCTGCGACACCGCGATTGTGACGGCCGGGGTCTGGTCGGGGCCTTTGGCGAAACGATTGGGGGTTTCTGTTCCCCTTGAAAGCGAACGCGGCTATCATCTTGAATTGGTAGAACCTTCTGCCATGCCGCGTAGCCCGGTCATGGTGGCATCAGGCAAATTTGTTGCCACACCGATGGACGGGCGCATACGTTTGGCAGGGATAGTTGAATTCGGCGGGTTGGATGCCCCGCCCTCACGCGCACCGTTTGAGTTGATGCGCAAGAATGCCCGGGCCGCCTTTCCGGGCGTGACATGGAAGGAGGAAGTGGAATGGATGGGGCACAGGCCTGCTCCGGCGGATTCGATCCCGGTGATCGGAGTGGTTCCGAGGATTAACGGTGCCTATATGGGTTTTGGTCACCATCATATCGGTTTGACGGGTGGCCCAAAAACAGGACGCCTGTTGGCGCAGATGGTCGCGGGCCGGACCCCGAATACGGATATGAGCGTCTATGCACCCTCGCGTTACGCAACATAAGAAATGGCCGGTGAACACCACCGGCAACTGGAAATTCAATAGGGAGAATACGATGAAAAAACTAACAAACCTAATGGCAGCAACTGCTTTGACTGCAGCGTCAGCCGCACCCGCTCTGGCCGAAAAATGGGATATGCCGATGGCTTACTCGGCGTCGAACTTCCACTCGGCCACGGGGGCAGAGTTTGCCAAATGCGTCACCACCGGCACAGGCGGCGAGATCGAAATCGTCACCCACCCTTCGGGCTCACTGTTCAAAGGGGCGGACATCAAGCGCGCGATCCAGACCGGGCAGGCCCCGATTGGGGAACGCCTGCTGTCGGGTCACCAGAATGAAAACGCGCTGTTCGGGTTTGATTCAATCCCGTTCCTGGCAACCTCGTTCGACGACAGCGCCAAGCTGTGGGATGCGGCCAGGCCGTCCATTGAAAAACTGCTGGCCGAACAGAACCTGACGCTGCTTTATGCCGTGCCATGGCCGCCGCAGGGGCTGTATTTCAAGGATGAGGTAACCTCGGTCGCGGATATGGAGGGGATCAAGTTCCGGTCCTACAACAACGCGACCTCACGGTTGGCCGAGCTGACCGGGATGCTGCCTGTGACCATCGAAGCGGCTGAGATCAGTCAGGCTTTTGCCACCGGTGTGGCGGATTCGATGGTGTCGTCGGGATCAACCGGGTACGACCGTAAGGTCTGGGAAAGCCTGAACTATTTCTATGAGGTCGACGCCTGGTTGCCGCGCAACTACGTGATGGTGAACTCGGATGTCTGGTCGGGCGTGTCGGACACCAACAAGAACGTCATCAAAGCCTGTGCCGAGTTGGCTGAATACGCGGGCAACTGGCGCGCCAAGGAATATACCGGGTTCACGCTGCAAGGTCTGCGTGACGGCGGCATGACCGTTGGCCCGGCTTCGGATCAAATGGTGGGTGAGCTGAAAGAAATCGGCGTGACCATGACCAACGAATGGCTGGAAGCCGCAGGGGACGAGGGCAAGGCCATCGTCGATGCGTTCCAGTCCTCGCAGTAACTGCGCGCGTGGGCGGCGGAGAAAACCGCCGCCCACAAACCAATCATAATAACGCGGGGACGGTATGGCAGCATTGCGAGGACTTCGGTCCGTACTGGATTTCATCTATCTGGCGGCAGGGGTTCTGGCGGCGCTCAGCCTGATCTCCATCCTGCTGCTGATCGTGGTGCAGATGCTGGCCCGCTGGACCGGAGAGGTCTTTCCCGGCGCGCCCGATTATGCCGGTTATGCAATGGCCGCAGCGTCATTTCTGGCCTTTGCCAACGCCCTGAACCGGGGCAGTCACATCCGCGTGTCGATCCTGTTGAACGCGGTGTCTGACAAAGTTCGGCGCATCCTTGAAATCTGGTGCTTTGCCATCGGAGCCGCTGTGATGTGGTATTTCTGCTGGTACGCCTACCGCTTTGTCTACTGGAGCTGGAAGTTCAATGACGTCAGTCAGGGGCAGGACAGAACGGCGCTTTGGATACCTCAATCCACCATGCTGATCGGGGCCGTTATCCTGGCCATCGCCCTGACCGATCACCTGTTCCATGTGCTGTTCAAAGGCGATCACCGGATCACCCGCGATCTGGCTGATCAGAGCCACGGAGAATAAGAGCATGGAAAACCTGTCTGTCATCATCCTCTTCCTCTTCGTTCTGTTCACCCTTCTGGGCAGCGGTGTCTGGGTCGGGCTGGCCCTGATGGGCGTCGCCTGGGTCGGGATGGAGCTGTTCACGACCCGACCCGTCGGCGACGTGATGATCACCACCATCTGGTCTGCCTCCTCATCCTGGACCCTGACCGCGCTGCCAATGTTCATCTGGATGGGCGAGATCCTCTATCGAACGCGATTATCCGAGGACATGTTCAAAGGGTTGTCGCCATGGATGGCCCCGCTGCCCGGCGGTCTGGTGCATACGAATATCGTGGGCTGCACCGTCTTTGCCGCGGTGTCGGGCTCATCCGCGGCCACGCTGACCACGGTCGGCAAAATGTCGATCCCGGAACTGCGCAAGCGCAATTATCCCGAACGGATGATCATCGGCACTTTGACCGGTGCTGCAACGCTGGGGCTGATGATCCCGCCTTCGCTGACGCTGATCGTCTATGGGGTCACGATCAACGAATCCATCACCAAGCTGTTCTTTGCGGGCATCCTGCCGGGTCTTGTGCTGGCGGCGATGTTCATGGGCTACGTGGCGATCTATTCGAAACTGGGCAAGGATTGGCAGCCGAATGAGGAAGGCAAGCTCAGCTTCTCGGAAAAGGTCAAGAACTCGCGCTTTCTACTGCCCGTGATCCTGCTGATCTTGGTGGTGATCGGATCGATGTATCTGGGCTATGCCACCGCGACCGAGGCTGCGGCCTTTGGCGTGATCGGCGGGCTGTTGCTTGCGGCGGGGCAGGGATCGTTGACGTGGAAGACCTTTACCGAAAGCCTCATGGGGGCCACACGCACCAGCGCGATGATCGCCCTGATCCTTGCGGGCGCGGCGTTCCTGTCGCTGTCGATGGGCTTTACCGGCCTGCCGCGTGGGCTGGCCGATCTGATTGCGGGGTGGGAGCTGACGCGGTTCGAACTTTTGATGGTTCTACTGGTGTTCTACATCATCCTTGGCTGCTTCCTGGATGGAATCTCGTCCGTGGTGCTGACCATGGCCGTGGTCGAACCGATGATCCGCGACGCCGGGATTGATCTGATCTGGTTCGGTATCTTCATCGTGGTGGTGGTTGAGATGGCGCAGATCACGCCGCCCATCGGCTTCAACCTGTTCGTGATGCAGGGCATGACCAACCACGAGATGAGCTATATCGCGCGCGCGGCGATTCCGATGTTCCTGATCATGGTGCTGATGGTCTTCATCCTGATCTGGTTTCCCGACCTTGCCACCTGGCTGCCTGAAAACCTGAGGCAGAGCCCGGGCGGGTAGGGCGGTTGCGTGAACCGCTCTGCCCGTTGGAGTAGTCCCCTAGCTGATCTGGGTTCAGGCAACCGCCTTTTGGCGCGTGGCAAAGTCGAACTCGGCGTCACGAAACCGCAGGTTGTCACGTGAAAGCTGATCGACGCGGGTGACGCCCATCAGCTTCATGTCGCGCTCGATCTCGGCCCGCATGAGTCCCA
>NZ_JBQFXP010000023.1:0-14261 GCF_056540905.1 Ruegeria sp. AL1 | reverse complement strand
ACTCCGCCCGTTTAAGCAGTTTATCCAGCTGGCGGGATAACCGCCTATCCAGTTTCGTCTATACAACTCTCAAAGAAATTTACACAGAACCGAACGACTTCGACATCCGGGTGGCGGGCCTGCATCTCGGCCACTGCGGCCAGGTTGATCGAAGCATCCTCTCGGATGGCCGTATGCGGGCAGCCGCCGGTTTCCTCGCCGATGATCCGGTCCTGCGGCAGGATTTGCAGGCGCATCAGCGCCTCGGCATCCTCGCGCGTGTAAATGTCGTTGGTGATCACGCCGAGTGAGACCTTGTCGCGCAAAGCTTCGGACAGGGCGGCGGTCAGGGTGGGTTTGCCTGCGCCCACCGGGCCACCGATGCCCACGCGCAGGGGGCCGTTCATGCTGCTCATGTTCGGAACATCCTTGAATACTGAGTTTCGTGTTTCATCGACGCGATGTCGGACAGGAAAGCGGTCGAGGTCAGATCGTCCAGCTCGGTTTCAATCCCTTCGGTTGCCACGCGCTGACACATAGGGGTAAGATAGCGGATCAGTCGCTGACCATCGGTCTGCCCCAGAGGCACCAATCGCGTCGCGCAAGCCACTAAGTTGGCCATGAAGGCCTGAAGGAACATCTGCGCTGTCAAGTCTAGCGGCAGGTTTCTGACGGCAGCTGCATGGCCGAGCGCGACAGGGTAGGTCAGGGTGGCCATGTCCAGTGCCCAGACGTTCGAGGTCACTCCGCAAAACGCCTCTCCCAGCAATCGCGTTTCCATCAGACGCTCGGACGAGGCACTCAATGCGCGGACGGTTTGATCTATTTCGGCCAGCGTTGCGGGCGTATCTGCCCGGTACGCCGCTGCCAAAAACACGCAATCATTGTGGCCCGAGCCATGTTCGATCACATCAGAAACCCATTCACCTATGTCTCGCGCTTTGGTAACAGCGCCGCTGTCGACCGCCCATTCCAGCCCGTGCGAATAGGCGAAACCTCCCACCGGATAGGCGGGCGACAGCCATTGCGCCAGGGTCAGGATATCGGTGTCAGTGGGCGTGGCCATGAGTCCTGCCGTGACCATAAGCGCCGCCCTCAGGAGTGAAGGGGTCGACCGTTTCCTTAATCTCTGCGCCTAGTTTCTCGAGTATGTCGCGGATGACGTGATCGACCTGGATCAGCAGGCGGTTCTGTTCAATCTGACATGGGGTGTGACGGTTGCTGGTCGACGAACTCGCCGCCGGCATGACCCCGCAAGAGCGCGAACACACGACTGACCTGCTGGTGCAGGCATCCAAGTCCCGCGCGGTGGTTGTGGTGGAACACGACATGGAATTTGTCCGCCGTCTGAACTGCAAGGTCACGGTGCTGCACGAAGGCTCGGTTCTAGCCGAAGGCTCTCTGGACCATGTCATATCAAATCAGGACGTCATCGCCGTCTATCTGGGGCGCTGAGCCATGCTGCAACTGAACGATCTGACCCTGCATTACGGGCATTCGCAAGTCCTCCACGATGTCTCGATGGAGGCCGCGCAGGGCGAGGTGACCTGCGTCATGGGCACCTAAGGCGTGGGCAAAACCAGCCTGATCAAGGCGATCTCGGGCACTCATCCATGTTCGGGCGGTGACGTCGTTCTCAACGGCGAAGACCTCTGTATCCTGCCCGCGCACAAGATGGCGTGGAAAGGGGTGGCCTATGTTCCGCAAGGGCGTGAGATTTTCCCTTTACTGACCTTGCGCGAGAATCTGGAAACCGGCTTTGCCTGCCTGCCCACCAGCGAGCATTTCATACCGGATGAAATCTTCGAACTGTTCCCGGTGCTCAAGAAAATGCAGAACCGGCGCGGTGGTGACTTGTCGGGCGGCCAGCAACAACAACTGGCCATCGCGCGGGCCTTGATTACCAAGCCGAATCTATTTCTGTTGGACGAACCGACCGAAGGCATTCAGCCCAACATCATCCAGCAGATGGGAGAAGTGATCCGTCATCTTAGGGCAAAGGGCGATATGGCGATCATTCTGGTCGAGCAATATTTCGACTTTGCCTATGATCTGGCCGACCGTTTCGTTGTGTTGCGGCGTGGTGAAATCCTGATGGAGGGTACGCGGGTTGAATTGTCGCGGGAACAGGTTCTGCAGGGCGTAACGGTTTGAAATTAAAAAGAGAACCGGCCCGCTGAACGGCGAGAAGTTTCAGGCTTTACGGGGCGCAGTTTGGCACTCCAGCTATCCGGCAGGCGTGTTGGAGCATTGTAGAGGTAACAGGTTTTCCTGAAGCAGAATCTCGATGCGGATCTGTTCCTGTGACTTCATGATCTCTCGTTTGTCGCAGCGTGCGCGCAGCAAGCGAACCGAACTACGCACCAGGTGGCCTGGGTCCTGGGCTATTACGGCGTCCAGCTCGCCCGTCACAAGGGCTTTGCGGGTGCGGTCCGTCAGCTCATGCGCGATGATGGTCAGCGTATTCGGATCGGTCTTTTGAGACACCGCGTTCAGCGGCATGCGTGCTTCGGAACTCATGACATAGGCCGCGACAATATCGGAATTGTTGGCGAATGTGTTCGAGATTATCTCATGCGCTCGGGCTTCGTCCCCGTGGGTTTCCAACGAGGGCAGGGTGGTCAGATTGGGAAAATCCCGAGACAGGATCTGGTCAAAGCCGCGGCGGCGCTCAAGACTGTCGCGCGCGTTCATGGTTTCCGACACGACCATGACCTTACCCTGACGACCGCAGATGAACCGCCCGATCAACCGGGCCGCGGTCGCACCGGCTGCGTGGTTGTCGATGCCGACGAAATCTATGTCGGACAGGTTTTGCTGACCGGAAATCAGATGAACGACATGAACGCCTTTCTCCTGAAGCCTGGCTGCGGCGTCGCGCACCTGAGGGGATTCTGGCACCATCAAGGCGACGCCGTCGACATCCTCGGGACTGATTTTGAGTAGCGCTTTGGTGATCAGGTGGGGATCGGCCTGCGAAATTTCCTGATGCGCAATATCCATTCCTTCAGCTGAAAAACCCGCGTTGGCCTCAGAGATGCGATCCTGCAATTCGGATATGAAAAGATCACCACGCCGTGGAAGCAAGAAACGGAACCTGTATTGCCTGCTTTTTGCGAGATTGGCGGCCGACAGGTTGCGCACAAATCCAATTTTATCAATCGCTTCATTGACCGCTTCGACCGTTTTTTTTCGAACGCCGGAGCGTTTGTTCAGAACGCGATCGACGGTGGCAAGGCTGACGCCTGCGGCTTTTGCAAGATCTTTGGTTGTTGGGCGCATTATGTGTTTTTCGCTTGGCAGATTGGAAAATAGTCACTCATTTTCAAGGTACATGCAAGTATATTGAGGCACGTACCTCAGAATTATCTTGATTTGAGGTACGTGCCTCATTTAGAACTGACTCCACAATTGAGTCGCCGCCAGAGGAATCGGCGCAAGACAGACGGGAGGAGTTACCAGATGAATGCGAAACTGAAATTTACCGTGGCCACAGCCGCCTTGATCGGCGCAACCAGCGCCGCCAAGGCCGAGGACCTGACCCTGTGCTGGGCATCCTGGGATCCGGCGAATGCCCTGATCGAACTCAGCAAGGACTTCGAGGAAAAATCCGGCCATAGCATGAATTTCGAATTCGTACCGTGGCCCAACTTTGCGGATCGTATGCTGAACGAGTTGAATTCCGGGGGGAAGCTTTGCGATCTGATGATCGGTGACAGCCAGTGGATCGGGGGCGGCGCCGAAAATGGTCACTACGTTAAGCTGAACGACTTTTTTGACGCCGAAGGCATCACGATGGATGATTTCATCCCCGCGACTGTGACCGGCTATGCCGAATGGCCCAAGAACACGCCGAATTACTGGGCGCTGCCCGCCTTTGGCGACGTCGTGGGTTGGACCTACCGCAAGGACTGGTTTGAGCGCCCGGAATTGCAGGCCGAGTTCAAAGAGAAATATGGCCGTGATCTGGACGTGCCCAATTCATTGGACGAGTTGAAAGACATCGCTCAGTTCTTCCAGGGTCGCGATATCGACGGCACCACGGTTTACGGTGCCGCGATCTATACGGAACGCGGCTCCGAAGGCATCACCATGGGCGTGACGAACGCGCTGTACAATTACGGTTTCGAATACGGTAACCCGGACAGCCCCTATGAGCTGGATGGCTTTGTAAATTCAGATGATGCGGTCGCGGGTCTTGAGTTCTACAAGGACCTCTACGACACCGGGACCCCTCCGGGATCTTCGAACTGGTACATGGGCGAGAACATCGACGCCTATAAATCCGGTCAGGTGGCGTTGCAGATGAACTTTGCCTTCATCTGGCCGGGGGTTGAGGCTGACCCGAACGTGGGTGGCGGCAAGTCTGGTTACTTCCCGAACCCCGCAGGTCCGAACGGGCATTTTGCCCAGTTGGGCGGGCAGGGGATTTCTGTTGTTTCCTATTCCGACAAACAGGATGCGGCGCTGGAATACATCAAGTGGTTCGCACAGCCTGAAATTCAGTCCCGCTGGTGGGAACTGGGTGGTTATTCTGCGCTGAAAGCAGTTGTAGAAGACCCGGATTTCGCAACCAGCCAACCCTATGCGCAGACTTTCCTGGACTCGATGGCAATCGTAAAGGATTTCTGGGCGGAACCGGCTTATGCCGAACTGCTTCTGGCGATGCAGCAACGCGTGCATGACTATGTCATCGCGGGCAATGGCACCGCGCAAGAGGCGCTGGATGGTTTGGTCGACGACTGGACCGAGACCTTCGAAGACGAAGGCAAGATCTGATCAATCGCTTCATCGGGCGGCTTTGGCTGCCCGATCCTCCCACTCCGGGTTGGCACCTTGTCTGCCCGGAGCACACAGCCAACTTCGACGTACCACCCCAAGGGCCGTCGATGAGGGATCAAAAAATGATACACACTCCGATGGATAAGATCGCCAACGCAACGCCCGAGCCTATGGCCCGTAAAGTGCGCGGCCTGTCAGATCGGGCCATTGCCTGGATTTTTGTCGCCCCGTCCATTTTCCTGCTGCTGGCGGTCAACATATTTCCGCTGATCTGGACCATCCGGCTGAGCTTTACCAACTACAAGGTGAACCGCCCGAACCGCGAAATCGACTTTGTCGGCCTGCGCAATTACGAGCGTATCCTGACCGACAGCGATACCTGGATGACGATGCAGGCCACCGCCCATTTCCTGATCTGGACCATCGTGTTGCAGGTGCTGATCGGGTTCGCGCTGGCCTATCTGATCAACATGAAATTCAAGGGCAACGACATGTGGACCACGATCATCGTGTTTCCGATGATGCTCAGCCCCGCCGTGGTCGGCAATTTCTGGACCTTTCTGTACCAGCCGCAAATCGGCCTGTTCAACTATGTGGTGACGTTCTTTACCGGCGGTGATCCGTCAGGTTTCTCGATGATCGGCGACGTGCATCTGGCCCCCTGGGCCATTGTAATTGCCGATACCTGGATGTGGACGCCGTTTGTGATGCTGATCTGTCTGGCAGGGCTGCGGTCGATCCCGGATTCGATCTATGAAGCCGCCGAATGTGACCGCGCCAGCAAGTGGCGGCAGTTCTGGACGATTACGATCCCGATGGCGCTGCCGTTTCTGATGCTGGCCGTGCTGTTCCGCGGCATCGAGAACTTCAAGATGTTCGACCTTGTGGTGCAGCTGACCGGCGGTGGTCCGGGCAATACAACCACGCTGACCTCGATCGATCTGAAACGTGAGGCGTTCGAGAAATGGCGCACGGGCTACTCCTCAGCCTATGCGGTCATCCTGTTCGTCACCGTCTTTGGCCTTGCGTCGATCTACGTCAAAGCCCTGAACAAGGTAAAAGAAAGATGAGCTTTTCTGTTACAGAGCCGTCCATCCGGACGAAGTGGTTCGCGGGCACGGCTGTGGTGCTGTACGCGGTCACCACGATCCTGCCGCTGATGTGGATCATCGCAACCGGCTTCAAATCGCCCGCAGATTCCATCGCCTACCCGCCAAAAGTTGTCTTCGAGCCGACGCTGGAGGGGTATGTCAACCTGTTCACCCAGCGCACCCGCCTGAATCAGGATGATTTGGACGCGCTGCCACCGCCAGAAACCTGGTATGATGAAATGGTCCGCGAACAGGGGCAGGTGATCACCGGTCGGTCCCGCTATGGTGAGCGGTTCATGAACTCGGTCATCATCGGGTTTGGGTCCACCTTCCTGTGCATGGTGCTGGGGACAGCTGCGGCTTACGCGTTCAGCCGGTTCCGGGTGCCGCTCAAGGATGATCTGCTGTTCTTCATCCTGTCGACCCGGATGATGCCGCCGATTGCGGTGGCGATCCCGATCTTCCTGATGTTCCGACAACTGGGGCTGAGCGACACCCATCTGGGCATGATCTTGCTTTATACAGCGGTCAATCTGTCCCTGTCGGTCTGGCTGTTGAAAGGCTTCATCGACGAGATCCCGGTGGAATATGAAGAGGCCGCGCTGATCGACGGATACACCCGCTTTCAGGCGTTCTACAAAGTGGTGCTGCCGCAGGCGGCCACCGGCATCGCTTCGACCGCGATCTTCTGTCTGATCTTTGCGTGGAACGAATATGCCTTTGCCGTTCTGCTGACTTCGGGCACTGCGCAGACCGCGCCGCCCTTCATCCCGACCATCATCGGCGTTGGTGGCAAGGACTGGCCTGCCGTGGCTGCCGGGGCAACCATCTTCCTGGTTCCGGTCATGGTCTTCACCATCCTTCTGCGCAAGCATCTGCTGCGCGGCATCACATTCGGAGCGGTTCGCAAATGAGTACCTTCATCAATGGCCTGCTGCGGCTGCGCCGTGGTCCTTGGGAAATGGTGGCCTCGATCCTCATCGCGTTGGGCGTCATCATGCTGATGCAGCCCTTTGTGCTGGCGCTGTTCACCTATTCCTTCATTGTCACGCTGATCGGCACGGTGATGTTCATCATCGTCAGCCACTTCCCGGAGTAAGAACATGGCACAGATCAGAATTGAAAACGTGCGCAAGGAATTCGGGGCGTTCACGGCTGTCCAATCGTCGAGTTTCACCATCGAAGACGGCGAGTTCTTCATGCTGCTTGGCCCCTCGGGCTGCGGCAAAACCACGACGTTGCGCATGATGGCCGGGCTGGAGCTGCCCACCAGCGGCGAGATCTATATCGACGGGGAAGAGGTGGGCATGAAACCCGCCAGCCAGCGCGATATCGCCTTTGTGTTCCAGATGTTTGCGCTCTATCCGCATATGAATGTGGGCAAGAACATCAGCTATCCGCTGTTGAGTCAGGGCATGCCCAAGGCGCAGGTGAAAAAGAAAGTGGATGAGGTTGCCCAGATTCTGGGGATCACCGACATTCTCAAGAAACCAGTTGGAGGGCTGTCCGGTGGCGACCGCCAGCGCGTTGCGCTTGGCCGCGCCATCGTGCGCGATCCCAAGGCGTTTTTCATGGATGAACCACTGGGTGCGCTGGATGCAGAATTCCGCGAGCATATGTCCGAGGAACTGCGGGCATTGCATGACCGGATGGGGGCCACCACCGTTTACGTGACCCATGATCAGCTTGAGGCGATGCAGATGGGTGACAAGATCGTTGTCATGAATCACGGCGTTGTCGAACAATTCGGTGTACCGCAAGACATCTACGACTGGCCTGCCACGATGTTCGTTGCCAGTTTCATCGGCTCACCTTCCATGAACTTCCTGAATTTTCACGGTATTGTTGGCAGCGGAACCACCTCGGTCGATTTGGGTGACAGCCAAATCCGCATCCCTGAGCAACATGGCGGTGCGCGTGGCGATCTGGCGCTTGGCGTTCGGCCTGAACATGTTCATCTGGACGACAGCTCCAGCTATCGCGGTGAGGTGATGGCGACTGAATACCTTGGCACGACTCAGATCGTGACGCTGAACACCCCGAATGGCGAGATCAAAGCGCGTATCCCATCCAGTGATCGTGTTCATGTGGGTGCAAAAACGGGCCTGCATTTTGATGAACGTACGATCACGGTGTTTGAAACAGAAAAGGGCAGGGCACTGTTGTCCGCCGGAAACGAAGGAGTTCTGAACCATGGCTGAGGTCGAGCTTCGCAATGTGACAAAAGCCTATGGCGATACGGTCGCTTTGGATAACGTATCAATGACAATCCCGGATGGGGCCTTTGTCGTCCTGCTTGGACCAACGGGTGCAGGCAAGACAACGTCACTGCGCATGGTTTCCGGGCTGGACAGGCCGGACGAGGGCGATGTCCTGATGAACGGCCAATCCCTGACCGGGTTGACCCCGGCGCAGCGCAACGTCGCCATGGTGTTTCAGCAATACTCGCTGTACCCGCATTTGACGGTCTATGAAAATCTGGCGTTTCCGCTGCGGTCTCCGTTGCTGAAGACACCCGAGGACGAGATCAGGATCAAGGTGCAGCGCGTGGCCGAGACGTTGCAGATCGCGCACAAGCTTGAAAACAAGGCGACCGCCTTGTCGGGTGGGGAAATGCAGCGGGTTTCAATCGGTCGTGCCTTGGTGAGAAATCCCGAAGTCTATCTGATGGACGAACCTCTAAGCTCATTGGATGCGAAGCTGCGCGCCGATCTGCGGATTGAGCTGAAAAGCATTCAGGCGGATAGCGGCGCGACGCTGCTGTATGTGACACACGATCAGGTCGAGGCGATGACCATGGCAACCCATGTGGGTGTTCTGGACAACGGCAAACTGATCCAGTTTGGCTCGCCGCGGGAGATCTACGAAGCCCCCGTCAGCATCTATGCGGCCAGTCGCCTTGGTCAGCCCCGGATCAACATTCTGCCTGCCGATATCTTTGGTCACGCGCCGACCGGGGCTAAATCCATTGGCTTGCGCCCCGAACAGATCGGACAGGGCGACGGACAGGACAGCCTTGTCACGCGGGTCGAACATCTGGGTGATCAGACCAGATTGCATCTGTCTTTCAGGGATCATGATCTGATTACCGTGACCGACGCGCACACCTCGCTTAGAAGCGGCGATATCGTCAAGATTGCTCCGAACAACCCGTTTTTCTTCGACGCCGAAGGCGTCCGGATTCAGTAAAAAGAGGCTGAAATGACCCATTTTATCAACAAAAAAGAAGAAATCGTTGCCGAAGCCGTTGACGGCGTTATCGCAACATCGGGTGGTCGCCTTGCCCGGCTGGACGGCTATCCGCATATCAGGGTGGTCGTGCGCATGGACTGGGACAAGTCGAAGGTTGCGCTGGTCTCTGGCGGGGGGTCGGGTCACGAACCGGCGCACGCAGGGTTCGTTGGCGAAGGCATGTTGACCGCAGCGGTGTGTGGTGACGTATTTGCGTCGCCGTCGGTCGATGCGGTGCTGGCCGGAATTTTGGCCGTCACCGGACCTGCGGGGTGCCTGGTTATCGTCAAGAACTACACCGGCGATCGCTTGAACTTTGGCCTCGCGGCCGAACGCGCACGCGCCTTTGGGCTCAATGTAAATATGGTCATCGTGGATGATGACGTCGCGTTGCCTGACCTGCCTCAGGCGCGCGGCGTTGCGGGTACGCTGTTCGTGCATAAAATCGCGGGGGCATTGGCCGAGAATGGCGCCGACCTCAATGCGGTGACGGCTGCCGCAGAGCGTGTAATCGCGGGCACATCCTCCATCGGGATGTCGCTCGATACATGTACGGTGCCCGGTGCACCGAAAGAGGATCGTATTCCAAGCGGCAAGGCCGAATTGGGCCTTGGCATCCATGGCGAGGCCGGAATTGATCAGGTCGAATACTCGGATGCCAAAACCGCCATCGCCATGATGGTGGAAAAGTTGGGAGCAAAGATGGACCCCGACCAGCGCTATGTTGCTTTGCTGAACAACCTTGGCGGGGCTTCAGTGCTGGAAATGTCCATTCTGGCGCATGAACTTAAGCATTCGTCGATCGGGCAGCAGATCAGCCATATCGTTGGGCCTGCGGCGATGATGACATCACTTGAAATGCGAGGGTTTTCGATCTCTGTCTATCCGGCGCCCACCGAGGATCTGATGGCGTTGCAGACCAAAACACACCTGAGCGCATGGCCCGGTGTAAACGCATTGGTCGACGTTCCTGTGCTCGAACTCCCGGATGGTCTGAAACCGATTAAGCCTTTGGCCTCAGATCACGCCGAGACGCGGTCATTCCTGACGCGGTGCTGCGAGATATTGATTGCGGCCGAGAGTGATCTGAACGCGCTGGATGCCAAATCCGGGGACGGCGACACGGGTTCGACTCTTGCAGGCGCGGCACGCGCCTTGATCGCAGCGATGGACAAGCTGCCTTTGGCAGATCACACGCAACTCTACCGCGCAATTGGGCAAGAGCTGAGTCAGACAATGGGTGGGTCCTCAGGCGTTTTGCTCGCCATTTTCTTTGCTGCGGCGGGGGATGCGGCATCAAGCGGCGAAACGATGCAGAAGGCGTTGCATGTTGGTCTGCAGCGGATGCAGGACATCGGCGGTGCCCAACCCGGCGACCGGACAATGATTGATGCGCTAAAACCGGCACTGGACCAGCTGGAAGGCGGGCTTCCCGATGCAGCGCTTGCCGCGCGGGCAGGGGCTGACAAAACGGCGACGATGCTGCGCGCCCGAGCTGGTCGCGCGTCATATATCAACGCCGAGCAATTGCGGGGGCATGTCGACCCGGGCGCCGAAGCTGTAGCGCGGCTGTTTGAGCGACTAGCCAGCTGACCAAAACGGTGAGCGGTTGCAGGGTGTTTCCTTCGCCTTGCGACCGCGCCTCAGGGTTGCACGACGTTGATGGACGTGCCGAATTCGCGGGATTTCTCGATCATACTGTCCGGCAGCGGGGCGTCTGTGAAAAGGATATCGGTATCGACTAGGTTCCCGATCCGGCCAGGGGCCGAGCGAAGCATTTTTGAGCTGTCAGCAACCACAAACGTTGATTTCGACTGGCGTATGATCGATTTCGTTGCGCGCACTTCCTGAAAATCGAAATCCAGCAAATCCAAATCTGCATCGATCCCGGCGCAGCTGATGATTGCATGGTCGAATTTGAACAAATCCACCACCTGCGTTGTCAGGTTACCAAGCAGACCACCATCGGTGCGCCGCAGCGAACCACCAGCGACAACGATCTCAACATCCGGGTTCGCTGCAAGGATGTTGGCAGTGTTCAGACTGTTGGTGACAACCAACAGGTCTTTGTGGCTGAGCAGCTCACGCGCTACTGCCTCGGTGGTGGTTCCGATGTTGATGAAGACGGTTGTGCCATTCGGAATGCTCAGTGCGCACTCTCTGCCAATTCTGGCCTTGCCTTCCGTGTTTCGGTTGCGGCGTTGCACATAGTCGAGATTTCCAACCCCCGCAGACACGACGGCGCCCCCGTGAACGCGTTCCAGTTGGCCTGTGTCGGAGAGATGCGCAAGGTCGCGGCGGATGGTCTGCTCGGCGACCCCAAAGCGACGGGCAAGATCTTCGACCCGGATCGCGCCTTCGATTTGAGCGATGTGCAGAATCTCCGATTTTCGGTTCTTGCCAAGCATGTTTCTTATCCTTCGAATTCAAAGGTATATGAGCGGTTTTTGTAAGATTTGCAAGATATTTTGGAAATAACGAACATTAAACACTATGAAAGAACGACAATAGTGCGCGAAAATGTTGACTTTGAGTTCGAATGTTGATTGTTAGCGATAACAAACGCAATGTGGTTCGGGGGCAAGGTCCGTATGATCCGAAACAGAAACATCAAAGTCGTGGCTACGCTTGGGCCTGCCTCAAGCAGCTATGAAACCATCCGCGCCCTGAAGACCGAAGGGGCAGATGTGTTCCGCCTGAACATGAGCCACGGACGACACGAGGATATCGCACGGCTGCACGCCACGATCCGCAAGGTCGAAGCGGATATGAACGCGCCCATATGTATTCTGGCCGACCTTCAGGGCCCCAAACTGCGCTGCGGTGTGTTCGAAGGCGGCGGTGCGCTGTTGGTCGACGGGCAGAGCTTTCGGTTTGATTTGGAAGACACAGCCGGGAACGAAAGTCGTGTTCAGATACCGCACCCGGAAATCTTCCGGGCTCTGACACCGGGTGCAACGCTACTTGTCAATGACGGTCTCATTCGCATGTCGGTGACAGATTGCTCCGACCAACACGCAGAGTGCCGCGTCGTGGTAGGAGGCCGTATTTCCGACCGCAAAGGCGTGAATGTCCCGGATGTCGTGCTTCCCTTGGCCGCGTTGTCCGACAAGGACCTGGCGGATCTAGAGTTTGTGTGCGAGCTTGGTGTCGAATGGCTTGCCTTGTCATTTGTGCAACGACCCGAAGACATAGAAGAAGCGCGCAGTCTGGCCCGAGGTCGGGCGCGCATTCTGAGCAAGATTGAAAAACCGGCTGCTGTCGAGTGTTTTCCCGCCATTCTGGATGCGTCGGACGCGATCATGGTGGCGCGAGGCGATCTGGGTGTGGAGCTTCCGGTCCAAAAGGTTCCAGCAATACAAAAGCAAATGGTACGGGCGTGCCGCGCGGCCGGGAAACCTGTGATTGTCGCAACTCAGATGCTAGAAAGCATGACCGGCAGCCCTGTGCCCACCCGCGCCGAAGTGTCTGATGTCGCATCAGCCATTTACGACGGGGCGGATGCGGTCATGTTGTCGGCAGAATCCGCAGCTGGGCAATTTCCGGTAGATGCAGTTCAGATGATGAACGCAATTGCCGAAGAAACGGAACGGGATCCCGGCTATCTCGAAGCGATCGAAGCGGCCCGCACCCCCTGTAAGAACACAGTGTCCGAAGCGATTACATCCGCTGCTCGGGAAATCGCCGAAACGACCGCGCTGAAAACGATCTGTTGTTACACGATGTCCGGGTCGACCGCGACACTAGCGGCACGAGAACGCCCGCGCGTCCCGATTTTGGCACTGACCCCCGATCCGACCGTCGCCAGAAGACTGGGCCTTGTTTGGGGATTGTCCTGCGCTCCGGTCGACCCCGCCATACGTTTCAAGGGCGCAGTGAAAGCCGCGGTTGGTGCAGCGCGTGCAATGGGGCTAGCCGGTCAGGATGATCGTATCGCGGTAACGGCGGGCATCCCTTTCAACACTGCAGGTACCACAAACATCCTGCGTGTCGTGTCGATGTCAGAATCCCTCGATGCGCAATCCGAAGCGGCATTCTAAAATTTTTGGAGAAGTAAAATGACGGTTAAAGTAGCAATCAACGGATTTGGCCGCATCGGTCGCAGTGTCCTGAGGTCTCTGGTTGAGGTAGGGCGGAATGATGTCGCCGTAGTGGCCATCAATGATCTTGGCCCGATTGAGACGAACGCCCATTTGTTGAAATACGACAGCGTTCACGGGCGGCTGGATACGGACATTCAGGTTGATGGAAACACATTGCTTGTTGGCGGGCGCGAGATACGCGTCAGTGCAGAACGTGACCCTGCCAAGCTGGCTTGGCAGGATGTGGACGTCGCACTTGAATGCACCGGGTTGTTTACAAAACGCGAAAGTGCCATCCAGCACTTGGGCAATGGGTCAAAGAAAGTTTTGGTCTCTGCACCGGCATCGGGTGCCGACAAGACCATCGTGTATGGCGTGAATCACAAAAGCCTGACAGGCAAAGAGATCGTTGTGTCGAACGCAAGTTGCACAACCAACTGTCTGTCTCCAGTTGCCAAGGTTCTGGACGACGCCTTCGGGATCAAAACCGGCTACATGACGACAGTGCATTCCTACACAGGTGATCAGCCTACTTTGGATACGATGCACAAAGATCTATACCGCGCCCGCGCGGCCGCGATGTCGATGATCCCGACCTCGACAGGTGCCGCGCGTGCTGTCGGTGAAGTTCTTCCTCAACTCAAAGGAAAACTGGACGGATCTGCGATCCGGGTGCCCACACCGAATGTTTCGGCTGTAGACTTCTGCTTCATGCCAAAGCGCGAGGTGACGGTCGACGCCATCAACGACGCCATTCGAGACGCAGCCTTAGGTGACATGCGTGGTGTTCTGGCGGTGACGGACGAGCCTCTGGTTTCGGCCGATTTCAACCACGATCCGCACTCTTCGATCTTTGCCACCCAGCAAACGCGTCTGACCGATGGGGGTATGGTGCGAATCCTGAGCTGGTATGACAACGAATGGGGCTTTTCAAATCGCATGCTCGATACAGCCTGTGCCATGGCAACCTGTTACTGAGGTTGGATTTATGAGCGGTTCTGTCGCAAATTTCTTTGAGAGTTGTATAGACGAAACTGGATAGGCGGTTATCCCGCCAGCTGGATAAACTGCTTAAACGGGCGGAGTCCGGGCGTGA
>NZ_JBQFXP010000022.1:0-15689 GCF_056540905.1 Ruegeria sp. AL1 | reverse complement strand
GAAGCCGAAGCCGAAGCCGAAGCCGAAGCCGAAGCCGAAGCCGAAGCCGAAGCCGAAGCCGAAGCCGAAGCCGAAGCCGAAGCCGAAGCCGTTGATCAGGTTACGCCTGTCGTGGAGCAGGCCCGCGCAGAAGAGAAGGTGATCGAACGCACCGTCGAAAAACGCGGCGGGTTTGTGCCCGCATTGATTGGCGGCGTGCTGGCAGCCGGGATCGGCTTCGTGGTGGGCAATGGCGGATTGACCCCCGCAGCGTCCGACAGTTCGGATGCGGTTGCCGCGCTTGAGGCGAAGCTGGCGGATCAGTCGGATCAGATTGCCAAGCTGGCAAGCGAATTGGCGAACAGCCCTGATGTCGCAGGCCTCTCGGACCAGATCAAAGCGCTATCCGACAAGTTGTCCCCGGTTGAAAGCGACCTGAGCACCGTGAAGTCCAGTGTCGATGCCCTTGCCGGGCAGGTGACTCCTTTGGGTGACAGACTGTCAGAACTCGAGAAACGGCCGATCGAAGCCAATGTTTCGGCCGAAGCCACGGCGGCCTTTGAAGCTGAATTGAAAAAATTGCAGGATTCGCTGGTAGCCCAGCGCAGCGAAGTCGAAAAGATGGTCTCGGACGCGCAGGCGCTTGAGGCCAAAGCCTCGGCTGAGGCGCAGGCCGCCACAAATGCGGCGATCCTGTCGCGACTTCATGGACAACTGGAAGCAGGCCAGCCTTATGAGGTGCTCGTCGGAGAATTGACAGCGGGCGGCGTTGAAGTTCCAGACGCACTTTCGGCGTCGGCGGCGGATGGGGTCGAAACACTCGCATCCCTTCGTAGCAGTTTTACGCCCGCGGCCCGCGCGGCGCTGGCGGATGCGCGCGAAGCCGATAAGGGAACCGGTGTGATTGCCTTTTTGCAACGTCAGACCGGCGCGCGTTCGGTGACGCCGCAGGATGGGGATGACCCGGATGCGGTTCTGTCTCGGGCGCAGGCAGCTTTGGCGGATGGGGATGTCGCAACGGCACTGAATGAATTGAAATCTCTGCCCGAAGCGGCCCAGACAGCGCTGGCCGATTGGGCACAAGCGGCACAAACCCGGCTTGCTGCGGTCGATGCTGCAAACACGCTTGCTTCAAGCCTGAACTCGAACTGAAGGACCTGCCATGCTGTGGTCATTGTTAAAGATCCTTGTTTTTGTTGCGATTATCGGTCTGCTGGCCATTGGCGCGGGGTTCCTCATGGAATCGTCGGGCGGGGTGCAGGTCACCGTTGCTGGCACCGAATACACGCTTGGGCCGCTGCAATCAGTGATCGCGCTGGGCGTGCTGGTTTTTGCCGTCTGGTTGTTCTTCAAGCTGCTGACCCTGTTGATCGCGACGCTGAAATTCCTCAATGGTGACGAGACCGCCCTGTCGCGGTATTTCGACCGAAGCCGGGAACAGCGTGGATATCAGGCGCTGTCGGACGGGCTGATGGCGCTTGCCTCGGGTGAGGGGCGCATTGCGATGACCAAGGCGGCCAAGGCCGAAAAGCTGCTGAACAAGCCCGAACTGACCAATCTGCTGGTGGCGCAAGCCGCCGAGATGAACGGCGATACCAGAAAAGCATCCGAAACATATAAGAAGCTGGTCACCAGCAACGCGACCCGGTTTGTTGGGGTGCGCGGTATCATGAAACAGAAACTGGCCGAGGGTGATGATGATACAGCCCGGAAACTGGCCGAAAAAGCGCTGGCAATCAAACCGCGCCACCAAGAGACGCAGGATATCCTGCTGGGCCTCCAGACCAAGGCACAGGACTGGACCGGTGCGCGGTCAACCCTGACGTCGAAGCTGAAGGCGGGGCATCTGCCGCGTGATGTTTTCAAGCGGCGTGATGCAGTTCTGGCCTTGTCCGAGGCAAAGGACATTCTGGACGACAGCGCAACTGTCGCGCAGCAGGAACATGCCATAGAAGCAAACCGCCTGTCTCCGGATCTGGTGCCTGCTGCTGCCATGGCGGCGCGGGCCTATATCGAAAAGGGCAAACCGCGCGCGGCAACCAAGATCCTCAAGAAAGCGTGGGAGGTGCAGCCGCATCCTGATCTGGCACATGCCTTTGCCGAGATTGCTCCGAACGAAACCCCTGATGCGCGGATCAATCGGTTTTCTGCGCTGACACGCATCCATCCGGAAAATATGGAAACCCGCCTGATATTGGCCGAGTTGAACATCGTGGCCGAAGATTTCCCCGAAGCCCGTCGTGCGCTGGGCGATGTGGTTGAAAAGCAAGGCGACGCGCGCGCATATACGCTGATGGCAGCGGTCGAGCGGGGCGAGGGCGGTTCGGATGCAGTGGTTCAGGGATGGCTGGCCAAGGCGCTGAATGCACCGCGTGGCCCGCAATGGGTGTGCGACAATTGCCATGACATCCAGGCCGAATGGGCCCCTGTCTGCCAGAATTGCGGTAGTTTCGACACGCTCAGCTGGCAAACCCCGCAAACGCCCGAGATCGCAACGGCAACCGGCGTCCACATGCTGCCGCTGATCGTTGGCGCATTGGAAGACAATACCGAAGATGAGGATGACGAGGCCGAGGACAGCGCAGAAGCCGAAGTTATCGAAGTGGAAGCCGAACCGGTTCAGGCCGACGTCGAACCCGTAGTCGAGAAACAGGCCTAGCGCCTGTTTCACCTCATCACCGATCACGCCTGGCGCTGGGCTTCGGCAGCAACTGCCGATTGTCCAAGTCATATCCCTTTGCTAACGTCGCCCGTGCGTCGGGGAGGGCGTGCAGACCAAAATGCTGGACTACTCGCATAACGCCTGGCTTGTGGCGGCTTCCTTGGCCGTGGCGCTGATGGCCGGGTTCACTGGCCTTTATCTGACGCATGGAGCGTCCAAGCTGGACGACCAGCGGCGTAAAGTCACCGTGGCACTGGCGGCTGTCATTCTGGGCGGCGGCATCTGGTCGATGCATTTTGTCGCGATGCTGGGGCTGCAGCTTCCGATCCTGTTCTACTATGACGCGCTGATCACCTTGATATCGGCTTTGGTTGCGATCCTGATGGTCGGGCTTGCGCTGTTGCTGCTGCATTTCCGCCCACGCTCGATGCAGACCATTGTTGGCGCCGGGGTCATCGTCGGGCTGGGCATCGTGGTGATGCATTATGTCGGCATGGCCGGTATGGAGCTATGTCGCCCCGTCTACACCGTGCGGGATGTAGCGATTTCGACCGTTGCGTCAGTGGTGCTGTCAGTGTTGGCGATCTGGGTCGCATATGACAACCGCACCCAGCGTAACATCCTGTTGGGCACGGCCTGTTTCGGTTTGGCGGTGTTCACCATGCATTTTGTCGCCACCGGCCTGACCGATTTCGTCGCAAGCGATGCCGCTGGCGGCGCAGGTCCCGCGCTGAACAATCAGGTGCTGGCGATGGGCGTAACCGTCGCCGTGTTTCTGATCTGCGGGGCATTCCTGCTGACTGGGGTCAGCTTCATCGAACCCAACCCCGCCCCCGCCACACCCGCCCCCATGCCGATGCCTGAACCGGAACCCGTCTTACGGGCCGGCGTTCCGTTTGAGCGCGAAGGGCAAACGTTTTTTGCCGAACCCTCCGGCATCGCCGCGATCCGGGCTGAAGGACATTACACCATCCTCTACATGGATGCCGAGAAACTCTTTTGCCCCTGGTCGATCACCGAGGCTGAGGCGCGCCTGTCTCCCGAGGGCTTCTTGCGCGCGCATCGCAGCTATCTGGTGAACCCCAAACATGTCTCGCGTTTTGAGAGGCACAAGGACAATGGCACCTGTTATTTCGATGGTGTAGACGCGTTGATCAAGGTCCCGGTCAGCCGATCTCGTCTGACGGTTATCCGCGACGCTTTGGGTCTTTGATCGCATCTCGTGCAGCCCATTCGCATTTCGTGAAACAAGCTGCGCGCCCCGTTTCCGTTGGCTGGAATGGCTGATCCCCGCATCCTCTGCTGGCTGCAGGTCCCCCAAGGCATACTGCCCGGACCCAGGGAGGAAACATATGATACCAGCCGGTTTTGAGTATCACCGGCCAGGCGACATCGCCTCGGCCATCGGCATTCTGCAGGAACACGGAGACGAGGCACGCGTGATCGCGGGCGGGCACAGCCTGATCCCGATGATGAAGCTGCGTATGGCCGAGATGGGCCATCTGGTCGATCTGCAGGCCATCGAGGAATTGAAGGGCATCGAGGTCGGGTCCGATACCGTGACCCTTGGCGCGATGGTCACGCAGCATGAGCTGATCACACATGACGACCTCGCCTCGGCCATTCCGCTGATCCGCGAAGCGGCGTTGCAGATCGCAGATCCGCAGGTGCGCTATGTCGGGACGGTTGGCGGCAACGTGGCCAATGGAGACCCGGGCAACGACATGCCGGGGCTGATGCAATGCCTGAACGCGACATTCGATCTGTCCGGCCCGGATGGGTCCCGCAGTGTCGCCGCGCGGGAGTTTTACGAGGCTGCGTATTTCACCGCCCGTGAGGATGAGGAAATCCTGACTCGGATTTCGATCCCGGTGCCGGGTGCCGGTGTCGGTCAGGCCTATGAAAAGCAAAAGCGCAAGATCGGTGACTATGCCACCGCCGCCGCCGCCGTGATGGTGGGCAACGGAACGGCCTCGGTCGCGATGACCAATTTGGCCGACACGCCGGTCTGGTCCGAAAGTGCAAGCGCTGCGCTGGCTGATGGCGATGTGAACGGCTGCGTTGCTGCGATGCTGGATGCGATCGAACCCGTTGCCGACAACCGCGGACCTGTCGAATTCAAGAAACATGTGGCCGCCGTGATGCTGCGCCGCGCCATCGACCGTGCGCAAAGCCGCGCGGGTTGAGGGGAGGAAACCATGTCGAAAATGCACGTCAAACTCACCGTGAACGGTAAAGAGGTCGAAGGTCTGGCCGAGCCGCGCACGCTGTTGATCCACTTCCTGCGGGAAGATCTGAAAATCACCGGCCCTCATATCGGATGTGAAACCAGCCATTGCGGGGCCTGCACCGTGGATATCGACGGCAAGTCCGTCAAATCCTGCACGACCTTTGTCGCGCAGGTAAACGGCGCCGATATCACCACCGTCGAGGGGCTGACCAATGACGATGGCAGCCTTGGTGTGTTGCAGGAAATGTTCCGCGAGCATCACGGGCTGCAATGTGGCTTCTGCACACCGGGCATGATCACCCGCGCGCATCGCTTGCTGCAGGAGAACCCGAATCCGACCGAGGAAGACATCCGTTTCGGAATGGCCGGAAACCTGTGCCGCTGCACCGGGTACCAGAATATCGTCAAGGCGATCTCGGCTTCGGCTGACATGCTGAACGCCCAGAAGGAGGCTGCGGAATGAACGATCAGACTCTGACCCCCGAAGAACGCGCCGCCAACCTCAAAGGGATGGGCAGCTCGCGCAAACGCGTCGAGGATGTGCGCTTTACCCAGGGCAAGGGCAACTATGTCGACGACATCAAGCTGGACGGCATGTTGTTCGGCGACTTCGTACGCTCCCCCTACGCCCATGCCCGCGTTGTCAGCGTGAACAAAGAAGCGGCTCTGGCGTTGCCCGGCGTGATCGCTGTTCTGACAGCCGACGACCTGTCGCCGCTGGGCCTGCACTGGATGCCGACCCTGGCGGGCGACAAGCAGATGGTTCTGGCCGACGGCAAAGTGCTGTTTCAGGGACAGGAAGTGGCCTTTGTCGTCGCCGAGGATCGCTATATCGCGGCGGATGCTGCGGAACTGGTTGAGGTTGAATACGAAGAACTGCCGGTTTTGACCGACCCGTTCGAGGCGCTGAAATCCGATTTGGTGCTGCGCGAAGACCTTGAAGGTCAGACCGAAGGTGCGCACGGCCCTCGCAAGCATCACAACCACATCTTCACTTGGGAACAGGGCGACAAAGACGCGACCGAGGCCATTCTGGCCGAGGCTGACGTGGTCGCCGAAGAGATGGTGTACTATCACCGCACCCATCCTTGCCCGCTGGAGACTTGCGGCTCGGTGGCCAGCATGGACAAGGTGACTGGGAAACTGACGCTTTACGGCACATTTCAGGCCCCGCACGCGATCCGGACGGTTGTGTCGCTGATCTCTGGTATCGCAGAACACAACATTCGGGTCATCAGCCCTGATATCGGTGGCGGGTTTGGCAACAAGGTCGGCGCTTATGCGGGCTATGTCTGTTCGGTTGTAGCATCCATCGTGACCGGTAAACCAGTAAAATGGGTCGAGGACCGGATGGAGAATCTGATGTCCACCGCCTTTGCCCGCGACTACTGGATGCAGGGCAAGATCGCGGCCACCAAAGAGGGTAAGATCACCGGATTGTGGTGTCACACCACGGCGGATCATGGCGGCTTTGACGCCTGCGCCGACCCGACCAAGTTCCCGGCGGGGTTCATGAATATCTGCACCGGGTCTTATGACATCCCAACTGCCTATCTGGCTGTCGATGGGGTTTACACCAATAAGGCTCCGGGCGGGGTGGCCTATCGCTGTTCCTTCCGTGTGACCGAGGCCGCCTATTTCATCGAACGGATGATTGAGGTTTTGGCCATCAAGCTGAACATGGATGCGGCCGAACTGCGCCGGATCAACTTCATCAAGGCCGATCAGTTCCCCTATCAGTCCGCGTTGGGCTGGGAATATGACTCGGGCGATTATCATACCGCTTGGGACAAGGCGCTGAAGGCCGTGGACTATGACGCTCTGCGGGCGGAACAGGCACAGCGGGTCGAAGACTTCAAAGCAGGTAAATCCCGCAAGCTGATTGGCATTGGTCTGACGCATTTCACCGAAATCGTGGGCGCCGGGCCAGTGAAGAACTGTGATATCCTAGGGCTAGGGATGTTCGACAGCTGTGAAATCCGCATCCATCCGACCGGGTCCGCCATTGCTCGGCTGGGCACAATCTCTCAGGGTCAGGGTCACGCGACGACCTTTGCCCAGATCATCGCCAGTGAGATTGGCCTGCCCGCCGATGACATCACGCTGGAGGAAGGCGACACCGACACCGCTCCGTATGGTCTGGGGACTTACGGGTCTCGGTCCACGCCTGTGGCCGGTGCGGCGACCGCGATGGCTGCGCGTAAAATCCGGGCCAAGGCTCAGATGATCGCGGCTTATCTGCTTGAGGTCCATGATGACGATGTCGAATGGGACGTGGATCGGTTCGCGGTCAAGGGCGCGCCCGAGCGGTTCAAGACGATGAAGGAAATCGCCTTCGCCGCTTATAATCAAGCGATCCCGGGGCTGGAACCCGGATTGGAGGCCGTCAGCTATTACGACCCACCGAACATGACTTACCCGTTCGGAGCCTATATCTGCGTGATGGAGATCGACGTGGATACCGGCGAATGGGAAGTGCGCCAGTTCTATGCGCTCGACGATTGCGGTACGCGGATCAACCCGATGATCATCGAAGGGCAAGTCCATGGTGGCGTGACCGAGGCGTTGGCCATCGCAATGGGTCAGGAGATCGCCTATGATGAGATGGGTAATGTGAAGACCGGAACCCTGATGGACTTCTTCCTGCCGACAGCGTGGGAGACGCCGAATTATACCACCGGTCACACGGTGACGCCGTCTCCGCACCATCCGATTGGCGCGAAGGGCGTCGGCGAAAGCCCGAATGTCGGAGGTGTGCCTGCGTTCTCGAATGCGGTGCATGATGCGTTCCGGCCCTTTGGGTTGGTGCAGAGTCATATGCCGCATGATCATTGGCGCATCTGGAAGATCGCCAATGGGTTGGGGATGCATGGGTGATTGGGGTCGGACCGGCTGTTGCTGGTCCGACCGAAGCAAGGGGGCTCTGCCCCCTTGGACCCCCGGGATATTTTTGGCCAGATGAAGAATGGATCCTGGTTTTGACTTTGAGTGATGTGCAGAACGGGTTGGCCGCGCAGGGCTACGTCGCTGATGATCGGTTGGCAATGGCGTTGCATCTGGCGCAGGCTTTGGGGCGGCCTTTGTTGCTGGAGGGTCCTGCCGGTGTGGGCAAGACCGAGGTGGCCAAGGCCGTGGCGGCCTGGCTTGAGGCGCGGTTGATCCGGTTGCAGTGTTACGAAGGTTTGGACGCCAGCCACGCGATCTATGAGTGGAACTATCAGCGGCAGTTGTTGGCGATTCGCGCGAGTGAAGCGCAAGGGGGTGTTGGAGAAGCGCAGTTGTTTTCTGACGCTTATCTGCTGAAACGGCCTTTGTTAGAGGCCATTTCGCAGGACGCGCCTCCGGTTTTGCTGATTGATGAGATTGATCGGGCGGATGAAGAGTTCGAAGCTTATCTGCTGGAAATCTTGTCCGACTTTCAGATCACCATCCCCGAGCTTGGGACGGTTGAGGCGAAGGCGCGACCGATTGTGATCCTGACTGCCAACGGGACGCGGGATTTGTCAGACGCTTTGCGGCGGCGGTGTCTGTACAGTTTTCTGGACTATCCCTCGAAAGAGACCGAAATGGCGATCCTGCGCGCAAGGATGCCTGAGGTTGAGGCGCTTTTGGCGCGTCAGATCATTGGTGTTGTTCAGGCTCTGCGGAAAGAGGACCTTGAGAAGGTGCCGGGCATTGCCGAGATGCTGGATTGGGCGGCTGCGCTGTCCGGGTTGGGTGTCAACGATCTGGCGCAAGCGCGGGAGGAGGTTCAGGCGACTCTGGTCTGCCTGCTGAAAACCGCTGCTGACTATGACGCCGCGCCGCCCGAGGTCATGGACCGCCTGATCGGAAAGGTGGCGTGATGCAGGTGACGCGCTTTCCTTCTCGCGCTGCGGGTTTGGCTGACCGGATGTCAGGCTTCATGGCGCATTTGCGTATGAATGGTCTGCGCGTGGGCGTGCGCGAAACCGAAGATGCGCTGGCCGCTTTGTCCAAGATCGAAGCAGCAGACGTGGCTCAGGCAAGGCAGGCCTTGTGTGCTTTGTTGGCCGGGGATGCCGAGGACTGGCGGCAGTTTGACGCGTTGTTCGATGCCTATTGGTTCAACGCGGGCAAGCAGCGCAGCGGGATGGCGCAGAGCGCATATGTGCGGGTGCAATCGGCCAAGCCGATGATCTGGCAGGGGCAAGAGCAGCCAGAACAGGACACGCAGACAGATTCAGATCAGGCAGTCACCACTCCTGATCCGGGCGACGGGGAGGCCGAAGGGATGGACGGGAAGCTTATCGCGACCCGCACGGCCAACCTGTCGCGCCGGGACTTGCGGGAGTTGATGGACGAACAGTCTCTAAAACAGGCAGAAAGGACGGCCGAGCGTTTGGCGGGTGCCATTCGGGATCGGCGGTCGCGGCGTAGAAAACGCGCCTTGCGCGGCCCCGCGCTGGACATGCGGCGCATTCAGCGGGCCAGTCTGGCGCGCGGGGGCGAGCCGTTGGACCTCTACCGTCGCGCCCGTCCTCCGCGTCCGATGCGGATCGTGGCCTTGTGTGATGTCAGCGGATCGATGACGGTCTATTCCCGCGTCTTTCTGGCCTTTCTCAAAGGACTGATCGGCAGCGGGACCGAGGCGGATGCTTATCTGTTCCACACGCGTCTGATGCGGGTGACAGATGCGCTGCGCGATCACGACTCGATCCGAGCCACAGGTCGGCTCTCGCTGATGGCCGAAGGCTTTGGCGGTGGCACCGACATTTCGGGAAGCCTTGAGAGTTTCCTGAACGGCTATGGCGCGCGGGCGCTGAACGGGCGGACCATCGTGTTGATCCTGTCGGATGGCTATTGCAGTTCCGATCCGCAGGCGCTGGGCAATGTCCTGGCGCGTGTTCGGCGCAAAACCCGGCGGATCGTCTGGCTGAACCCGCTGAAAGGGTGGCAGTCCTACGAACCTGTGGCTGCGGCGATCCGGGCGGCTGAACCTCATCTGGATGCGCATTTGCCAGCCAACACGCTGGACGCACTGGCGGCGCTTGAACCGCAGTTCCGGAAATTGTGAAAGGAGCACTCATGCCTGGATTTGACATATTTGACAGGATCGAAACGCTCCGCAAAGAAGGTGAAGCATTTTGTGTGGCAACTGTACTGCGCACGGCGGATGCCACTTCGGCCAAGGCGGGGGCAAAGGCGGCGGTGACCTCTGATGGCACGATTGTCGGGCATCTGGGCGGGGCGTGCGTTCAGCGTGCTGTGCGCAGTTCGGCAGTACAGGCATTGGCCAGTGGGACTCCGCAGATGATCCGTGTGAAACCCTCGGACAAGGTGGTGGCCATGACGGACCCGGATGGCGTGCAAACCTTCAAAAGCGGTTGCCCGTCCGGAGGAACGGTCGATTTGCTGGTCGAACCCTACCAGAACGCACCGCGGCTGGTGATTTTTGGGGAAACGCCCATTGCTTCGGCGTTGGCTGCACATGGTGCAATGATGGGACTGCGTGTTTGCGTGTCTGCCGAAATTGGTGATGTCGGCCACACCGTGTTTGACCCCGATGACTTGCAGGCTTTGGGTATCGAGCCGCGTGATTTTGTTGTGGTCGCATCGCAGGGTCATGGGGATGGTGCGGCGTTGGACTCCGCCTTGAACTCGGCCGCGCGGCGGGTGTCGATGGTTGCAAGTCAGCGCAAAGCGCAGGTTCTGTGTGACAAACTGGTGGCGCAGGGCATGAACCCGGCCCGAACACAGGCGTTGAAAGCCCCGGCAGGATTGCACATCCACGCGGTTGATCCGCATGAGATCGCGCTGTCGATTCTGGCCGAGATCGTGAAATGGCGAAATACAGACCGATCCGAGGAGCAATCCGATGATGAAAAAATGGCGTGACAGGTTGCGGGCATTCTGGCCTGCGCCCCGCAAGATGACGACGCAGGAAGCAACCGACGAGGCGTTGCGCGTATATCCCAGATGTTGTTGAACAAAGGACTGACCCAATGGAACTAAGTGACGAAATCCGCATTGCCGCCCCGCGCGACGTTGTCTACCGCGCGCTCAATAACGCCGAGGTTTTGCGCGAATGTATCCCGGGATGCGAAGAACTGACCCAGACCGGGCAGGATCAGCTGGCCGCTAAGGTGGTGCTGAAAATTGGACCGGTCAAAGCGCGATTTGCCGGTGAGGTGACACTGGATACCTCGAACGCGCCAAACGGGTTTTCATTGAAGGGAGAAGGCAAGGGAGGTGCCGCAGGGTTTGCAAAAGGCGGCGCGGATGTCTCCTTGACCGAAGACGGGTCCGAAACTGTTTTGGCTTATACCGCAAAAGTCGATGTTGGCGGCAAGATTGCACAATTGGGCAGTCGGCTGATTGCGGGCACGGCCAAGAAACTGTCCGGCAAGTTCTTTACGCGCTTTGGCGAGATTGTTGCCGAACAGCAGGTTCCATGATCCGACACGCCCCTCAGACCCTGTTCTGAGGGGCGTGTCGGCACGTTCAGTCTTGGGCAAATTCGAAGCGTGTCACTTGTTTGGAAATCTGACCGGGGTAAAGGGCCGCGTTGGGAAAACCGGGGTGGTTTGGTGCATCCGGCCACAGTTGCGGTTCTATCGCGAGGCCGGCGAAGTTGCCATATCGTCGCCCCTCCAGCCCGTCGCGGCACGAGGTATCCAGTTGGGCTGCCGTATAAATCTGAAGTCCCGGTTCAGTTGTGTGGACCGTCATGCGCAGACCTGACCGAGAACTTTGCAGGCTGGCAACCGGGCGCAGGTCACACCGGGCGGAAGCAAGACAGAAATTGTGATCCAACTCTTGCTTGCCGATGGGTCGCGCAGCTCTGAAATCACACTTGCCGGTTTTGACAGGCAACTGCGTTCCGGTGGGGATCAGGTCACCGTCCGTTTGCAGATAGGTTTCTGCATTGATCTGCAAGCTGTGGTTCGTGATATCCGGGCCACCATCAAGATTGAAATAGCTATGTGGGGCAAAACTGCACAGGCTCGGACTGGTGCAGGTTGCGCAAATGGTCACCTGCAGCGTCCGATCCTGTACGATTTCGTATTTGGTACGGACAGTCAGATGGCCGGAAAAGCCCATATGGCCGTCAGGCATCTCAAGCGACAGCTCGACAGATTGCGTGTTAACCTTTTCTATGTGCCAGACCTGGTGGCTGCTGCCTTGGATACCGCCGTGCAACGTATGCCGGTCCAGAAAATTGTGCTGGGTCTGGAATTCCTGATCATCAATCCAATAACGACCATGGGCGATCCGGTTGGCGAACCGACCAACGATGGCGCCGAAATACGTGTCGCTTGTCAGGTAGCCATTCAAATCCTCCCACCCCAGAACCAAAGGATGAGCGGTTCCGGACCATCGCAGGTCCTGAACGGTGGCCCCGTAGGTCAGGATGGCCGCGCGCAGGTTCCGGCCTGTCAGTTCGATCCGCTGGACCGGCGTTCCGTCGGCAGTATGGCCAAAGGGGCTGATGTTACTTGCCACGACCGGATTCCCGTCTCAGACGCCTTGACCGAACATTTTATAAAGTTCGATGGTTGTCTTGACGCCAACCTTCTGCTGAATGCGGCCCCGGTGAATTTCGACGGTTCTGGGGCTGATCCCAAGTTCCGCCGCGATCTCTTTGCTTGAGGTCCGTTCGGGATGGGTGAGGATATGTTGCAGGACCTCTTCCTCGCGTTCGGTCAAGCGCCCCCGTTTTTCCGCCAATGCGTCGGCGCGTGATTTTTCATCCCGCAAGCCTGCACCTATGTCTTGCGCAGCTTCTATGCGTTCAATCAGAACCGTCAGATCAAAGGGTTTTTCCAGAAAATCTATCGCCCCGGCCTTGGTGGCGCGCACAGATTCCGGAATGCCACCATGGCCCGAAATGAAAATGATCGGAATGGTCGAGTTCCGGCCCATCAGATGATCTTGCAGTTCCAGCCCGTCCATGCCGGGCATGCCATAATCCAGTATCAGGCACCCCTCGGCATCGTCACGCACCGAGTCCAGAAACGTCTGTGCATCGGCAAAGTGATGCACCTCCATGCCGCGTTTGGTCAAAGACCGCGACAGCGCAACACGCACGTCGTCGTCATCATCCACAATGAACACGGTCGGAGGGGTGGCCGTCATTCTTCTTCCTCATCAAAGGCGCTGCGTCTGAGCGTAAAGCAAAACCGGGCGCTGCCGTCTTCGGTAGGCTCGTACCGGATTTCTCCGCCATTGGCTTTGACGATGGTTCGGCAGATGGACAGACCCAGCCCCATTCCATCGGTTTTTTGGGTGTCGAAAGTATTGAACAGGGTGACAGTAGGATCGACACCGGGGCCGTTATCCTCGACCCGGACCTCGACCATATCCGGGGCGATTTGGGTCGAAATAGTGACTCGGCCTGTCTCTGACGGGTGACGCGCCAGCGCGTCGATGGCATTGCGCAACAGATTGACCAGCACCTGTGCAATCTGCGTCCGGTTGCCGATGACCGCGGGCAGCGCGGTCTCGGCATATCGCAATCTGATATCATGCAGCTTGGCCTCCGCCTCCATCAGAGTGACGGTTTGCCGGATCAACCCGTTCAGCTCGAACGGAGTCTGGCGCCCGCGATCTTTGCGGACCACGTCGCGCAGGGCCCGGATGATATCCCCCGCACGGCGCGATTGGCGGTCGATATCGCTGAGGATCTGGTTCAGATCAGGGTCCGGGTCGCCGATTTCCTCAAGCGTGATCTTGGCGGCATCCACATTGTAGGAAATCGCGCTGAGCGGCTGGTTCAGTTCGTGCGCCAGCCCCGAGGCCATCTCGCCCATCAGGTTCACCCGCGCCACGTGGGACAGATCGCGGCTGAGGCGGCTGGCTTCATCCTCGGCCTGTTTGCGATCGCTGACATCGTCGACAATGGCAACGGCATGGTCAGGCACACCCTTTTCGTCGCGGATCAGGATCGCGTTCACCCGCAGCCATATGGTCGAGCCGTCTTTGCGGACAAACGGAGTTTCTGCGATGAATTCGGAATCCTGCAGCAACGTTTCGCGGAACTTCACCGCGATCTGTTGGCCATCATCGGGCAAGGTCTCGGCCAGCGTCAGGTTCTCTAATTCACCGGGCTGGTAGCCCATGATATCGCAAAGCTGTTCGTTCACCCGCTGGAACCGCCCGGTTTCGGGCGAAATCTGCGCCATCCCGCGCGAGGCCAGATCGAATGTGCGACCATAGGCGGTTTCGAACCGCTGCCTTTGCCGCACCTCCTGCGCCAGCGCGGCACCGCTGTCTTCAAGCTCGCGATAGGGGCTGTGCACGCCTTCGTCAGGGGTGATCTCGCCGCTGGACAGGCGCTGTGTCTGGCTGGCGAAGCTGCGCACCGGGGCATAGATGCGGTCGGCCAGCGCCAGGCCAACAGCACCGGTCAGGATGGCGATGGACAGCGCGATCCAGATGCCCTGCACCCGGTTTTTCTTGATCTCGCCGATGAAGTTGTCTTCGGCGGCGTAAAGCCCGATCAACCAGTTCAGGCCGGGCTCCGACACGTCGATCAGCATTGCGACATAGTCCTGACCACCCAGTTCGAAATCGGTATGAACGGGGCCTTCGACCTCGGCCTTGTCTTTCTGCACCAAGGTGCCAAAGGCCTGACGCGCCAATGCGTCGTTGATCTGGTCCACCATCGGTAGTTCCGGATTGTCGAAATCCGCATCCTGATCGATCAGCACCAATGTCGGATGCGCCAGAACCGAGCCATCCTCGTTCAGCACCAGTGCCGCGCCGCGCCGTTCCGACCAGATATCCAGCAGAAATCCCGACAGCGCATCGATCTGGATGTCGATGCCCAGAATGGCGCGGGTTTCGCCGGCATCGTCCAACACCGGCACGCCATAGGTGATGCCCGGCTGACGGGTGGTGTAAAAGATATAGGGCTGCGTCCAAATGGGAGCTTTCTCGGCATCGACCATTCTGAACCACGGGCGGGTGCGGGCCTCGTACGTGTCGGTCTGGGTCTCGGCGGTGTCCAGCAGGGTAAAGTGGTCGTTGCGCCATTGAAAATCCGCCGGATGTTCGGTGATCTCGGGGGCAAAGGGCGGGATGACCTTGGTGCGGTAACGACCGGGTTCCTCAGTCCGCATCACATAGACGAACCGCCCGGTTTCATCGGCCAGATAAATCCCCGCCAGCTGCGGAGCGACCTGCAATTGCTGGAAAAAATGGCTTTCCAGCGCAGCGGTATCGTTGATGTCCAGCACATCGTTTTCTGCCAGCCGCCGCGTGGCATCCAGCACCTGCCGCGCCGGGTTCAGAAAGTTTTTGACCTGACCGATGACATTGACACTGACCTCGTTCAGCGAAATGCGCGACTGCCGCAAAAGCGCGTTTTCCGAGCTGACAAAGGTCGACAATGTCACCGACAGCACCGCCACAAATTGCAGCCCCGCCAGACACAGGGCCAGCGTCGCGCGCAGCGACCTGCGCCTGCGGGCGGGTTCGGCCTGATCCCGGCGGAAATCCTGTTGCGCTGTGCTGTCCAATCTTCAGTCCAGGTGGTGGTTGCGGTTAGGCCCGGGCCATGATGCCCGCGCCCTTGCCCCCAAGCCTATACGTAAACTACCGTATAGACACGCACCGATTGGTTTCGCTTTCATAATTCGCATCTGGGTGGCTGATTCCAAAACCGCGTTTTGGGTCGATCAGGCATTCTCACAAGGATCAAAAAAGACTGACAACAGGAGTGTCAAAGTGCTCAATAAATCTTCAATCACAGCGGCTGTAACCGTCGCCTTTTTAGCGCCTGCGGCGTATGCTGAGGAGTTTATCACGATTGGGACGGGTGGTGTAACGGGTGTTTATTATCCGACGGGTGGTGCG
>NZ_JBQFXP010000021.1:0-17103 GCF_056540905.1 Ruegeria sp. AL1 | reverse complement strand
CGGAAGGTGGCGGTCTGGAAGCAACAAAAACAACCCGCGTCAGTGGCGATGGCCTGACCGCGACATCCCGCACGGATCGCAATGGCGATGGCACGGACGAGTTGATCGCCACCGCGACCACAGTGCTTGGCACAGATGGCGGCCAGACCGTGACAACCGACTATACCGATGGGACCGGGTCGAAGCTGGCTAAAACTGTGGCCAACGTAAGTGATGATGGCCTGTCCACCAACTGGAGTGCTGATTTTGATGGTGACGACGACTTTGAGTTCGTCACCACCGCAGGTATCACGTATCAGACAGATGGTGATGTGGTGCAGAGCTCTACGACTACGAATGGAGACGGGATCGCGCTTTCCAGTGTCTCAACTACTACTTCAGGCGATGGGCTCAGCACGTCGATGCAGGTTGATCTCGATGGCGATGGTGCAAACGATCTGACCCGCACCCGAACCATTGAAGCCAGTGGCGCCTGGTCTCAGACCGATCAGCAGTTCGGTTCAGGAGCTGCACTGGTACACGACGTGGCCACAACCCAAAGCGCAGACGGCTGGACCCGCAGCACGCAAGTCGATGAAGATGGGGACGGCACCGTAGACCGCGACCTCGTGATCGCAATTGATCTGGATCGCACTACAACATCGACCTGGCAGGATCTGGACAGCAACGGGTCCGCGACCACCATTCTGACGGCAACAGAAACCGCTAACGGTGTTGCTTCGACATTCGCTTTCGATCTGGACGGCGACGGTGCAACCGAGTTCACGCGCAGCTCACACACAGAATTCGACGCGGCGGGTAATCGAATTACCGAAGTAACACAGCATCACGGTCAACGCCTAACCTTCGCGGAAACCATTACGGAAGCCGCAACCGGGCTGCATCGGACAAGTGAGGTCGATTACGATGGCGATGAAAGACTTGATGCCACAACGCAAGTGACCACCACGTTAAACGACGATGGCAGTCAAAGCACAACAGACACCACGACCTATTGGCGGACCGGTGATGCAACCACGCGCCTGCGAGATGTCAGTGCGGATGGCAGAACGATAACCGAAACCCGGGATTATGACGGTGACGGGAAGAACGACCATGCCATGACGACCTTTTATGGGGCGGACGACCGGTTGACGACAACCGAGATGTCATACAACTCCGAAGGTGATCCGGACGTAACACGAGTTACCACGGTGACTGCCGATGGTCTGATTACTACGACCACGACTGATGGCGGCACAGATCTGGATACTGATGACGATACCTCCTTCACCGTCGTTCGCTCCCCGATAGCGAAGGATAGCTACGAAACCAGCTATGACAGCGAATATCTGAATTTCTCCAGCAGCCATTACGTTGATGGAGCGGGCATTGAGACCTGGTCACTTTCGCGAACAATCACCAACAGAGATACGGGTGCGACAACAAACGAAGACTTCGAGTTCCGGTTGGATCCAGCGTCTAAATCGCGCCTGCTGGCGGAGGCAGAACGCCTATTCGACACCGTTTTGGATCGTGACCTTGAACCCTTCGAATATGAGGTTCTCGCCGCGCATGCCCAGAATGGAGAGCTTGACTTAGAGGGTCTGGCCTCCGAGCTTTTGCAGTCTTACGAATTTGAGATGAGGTTCCCGAACCTTTCTGATGCTGCATTTGTGGATCAAGTCTATCTCAATGCTCTTGGTCGCGGCGCGAGCCTGACGGAATTTTCCGATGCTTTCGAAGGTCTCTTGTCCGGCACTCACTCTCGTGCAGAGCTGGTGGCCAGTCTTTCTGAGAGCTCAGAACATATTGTCGTTGGCAATGGACATATGTTCACCAACAACTTCGACCCCCAGCTCAACCCGGCCCAGGCAGAACGGTCGCTGGACAAGGCATATATCTGGAGCGTTGCCGAAAGTCTGGTGGATGTCCTTTATGACGTCCGGCTTGTCGATGTGGCGCTTGAACTCGTCGCCCAGCGGGTGCTGGACGGCGGGGAAACACTCCTGGATCTGGCAACACGGCTTGTGGACGAAACCTCTGATCTGGACCCGGATTCTGAATTTGATTTGACCGACCTTAGTGATGACGACTTTGTCATTCACGTTTTTCAGAACGCATTTGGACGTCCGCCTGAATCGGGTGAGCTTGCGCAGTGGTCAGGGCACCTGGGATCAGGTGCCAACATGACGCGTGGCGAGTTTGTATTGTTCATTGCCAAGAGCGTTGAGCATCTCACTTCCGGGCAGAAAGAGTCTTTGATCAATCGCTACGTGAGCTTTGATGGCACTGGATTAGCGGATATCGATCTGGATGATCAGGTTTTGGACGGCGCGTTTGGTGATGATCGTGGGAATCTCTTACAAGCCGTCAATCACTCCAGAAAAGTGCAGATTTCCGGAGGCGCCGGGAATGACACAATCTGGGGTGGCAGCAATGATGACTTCGTCGCAGGTGATGCCGGAGCGGACGAGATTCGCGGGTTTGGCGGTAATGACGTCTTATTCGTAGATTCCGCGGACCTTGCCGCAGGCAATGTGAGCGGTGATGAAGGCATCGACACGCTGAAACTGGTCGATGACACTGCCGCGACCATAAATCTGGAAACTCTAAACGTCGAATTAGTCTATTCCGGCGCAGGAGACGACGATATTTCTGCTGGCGCCCGATTGAATGGTACGTTCATCGATGGTGCGGCGGGGAAGGACACGATCACTGGTGGCGTTGCAACAGATACACTGACCGGCGGTCGAGGTGATGATCGGATCTTGGGCGGCAACGGCACAGACTACATTTCCGGGGGCACCGGCAATGACCAGCTGTTCGGGCAGGCAGGTGACGACGTCGTTCAGGGGAACGATGGAGACGACGCGCTATTTGGTGGCCAAGGCGACGACTGGCTTCTGGGTGACACTGGGGAAGACACGTTGTCAGGTGAAGGGGGCGACGACTTTATCCAGGGCGGCGCTGGAAACGATGTACTCAAAGGCGGTTTCGGTGACGATCGACTTTTGGGAGGAGAAGGCGATGATGCCCTCTATTTTTGGCATGGCGACGACCTGCTGATCGGCGGCGATGGGGATGATACATTCCATCTGGCGCGCAGCGATGATCATGGAACGTCCAATCTGCAAGGTTGGAGTATCATTCAGGGTGGGAAAGGCTTTGATACGCTGGAATTGGCAGCAGGCGGGTTTAGCAATCCGAAATACATCGGCAACAATCAGTGGCAGATTTTTAGAAACAAAAGCGATGGTACACATTACATCATCGATGTTCAGGACATCGAGCGGGTTCGCTTTTCGGACGGAACAACAAAAACCCTCAGCACTAACACCGGAGCTGACAACAGTAGCAAATACGCGCGTTCACAACCACACTGGCACTATGGCGATTCCGCTTTGATAACAAATGAAAGTAATGAAAAAAGCCACGGGTACTGGGACTGGCAATGGATACCCGATCGTGGGGATCAAGAAGGGCGTTGGGGAAATGTATTTGTCACACAACTTTCTGGATCCGTTCTTCGCGGGTCTACTGGTAATGATGATCTGAAGGGTAACAACAACGATTCTAACAAGATTGAGGGAAATAGCGGCTCAGACACCATTCGCGGTTATCACGGAAACGAAAATATAAAGGGCGGTAGTGGCGCGGATAGAGTTTTTGGAAACGATGACAAAGACACCATTTACGGGGGGTCCGGCGCGGACTACCTCAAGGGCGGAGCGAGGAATGACCACCTGAACGGTAATTCCGGAGCCGATACGATTTTTGGCGAAGACGGTGCGGACACAATTTATGGCTTTGAGGGCGATGACTTTATCTACGGCGGTTCCTCAAACGACTATCTACATGGTGGCGAAGGTCGCGACTACATAGATGGCAGTTCGAATAATGACACTATTATAGGTGGTTCAGGTGGCGATCGGCTAATTGGCGGCTCCGGCCACGATCGTATTGAAGGGCATGCGGGTTCTGATACGATTTCTGGAGGATACGACAACGACCAACTATTTGGAGGCTTAGGGGATGACATTCTGAACGGCTACCACGGAAACGACTCATTGTCTGGTGGCGACGGCGATGATGTCCTGAAGGGTGAGGCGGGAATAGATACTTTGAACGGAGGGAATGGGCGCGACTACCTTGAAGGTGGAACGGGCGCTGATATCCTTGATGGCGGGGCAGGCCTGCTTGATGCAGCTGTATACCAGAATTCTACAGCAGCGGTTACCGTCAATCTCTCGACTGGAATCCATTCCGGCGGTGACGCTACTGGTGATGTGTTGACGAATATCGAAAACGTCATCGGTTCGAACCATGCAGATCATCTGGCAGGTGACGACTTCGACAACCTTCTGGAGGGGGGCGCCGGAAACGACACCCTTGTTGGCGGTGTCGGCCATGATCGGCTCTACGGAGACGATGGAAACGATCAGATCGATGGCGGTGAAGGGTTTGACCGCGTTTGGGGCGGAGCCGGACAGGACACTGTCCAACTGGGCACAGGCGACGACGCATTCCACGGCGATGACAACGGCGACACCCTCGGGCACGACAGTGTATCCGGAGGTGATGGCAACGATGTGATATATGGTGATCTCGGGAATGACACCATCATGGGAGATGCCGGAAATGACTATATTCACGGTCAAATTGGCGGCGATTCACTCACAGGAGGAATCGGTGACGACACCATATTTGGCAACGAGGGTCAGGATAGCCTAAGTGGCGATGACGGAGCTGACTTACTGTATGGCGGCGATGACATTGATTTTCTTTGGGGTGGCGACGATGATGACCAGCTGCATGGAGGCACCGGCGACGACCACCTGTTCGGGGATGACGGCAACGACACCATTTACGGCGAGGACGGCGACGACACACTTGAAGGAGGCTTGGGGAACGATGAACTCGTCGGCGGATTTGGCAATGACACGGTCTATGGTGGCGAGGGCGACGATTTAATCGTCTATGTTTCCGGGGATGATTATATAGATGCGGGCCGGAACGACGTGGATACGCTCGATTTAAGCAAATTCAGCTCAGATCAAGTGAAGTTCCGAACTGCATCACATCATGTTTTCATCCAAACTCCTGACGGCGAAATCCAATTGCACTATCAAGTGCGATACGACCCCGGGTTCAGGTCAAATGTGGAAAGAGTTGTATTCTCTGACATTGTTTATGGCGAGGTTGTAATCCGGGATCGAGCTATTGCGGATCAATCGACTGACGGCAATGACGTCGTCAATGGGACGTTCCAGGACGACCACATTTTGGACGGGTTAGGTGATGATACGTTTAGCGCCAGCAAGGGTGATGACACAATTGTCTACCACTCCGGCAATGACAAAGTTGACGCCGGTCCAGATGGCAACGATACGTTAGACCTCAGCAAATACAGCTCGGATCAAGTCAAATTTCGCGCAGCAGGAAATGACGTTTTTGTTCAAACACCGGACGGCGAAATTGAGTTGAACAATCAGGTGCGCTACGAGCTTGGGAACAGCACAAATGTCGAGTATATCATACTCTCTGACGCTGTGTTGGATGAAGCAAGCATTCGAATTCGTGCTATTGATGATCAAGCCACCAGCGGTGATGATACAATCATTGGCACACCTCAAGATGATGTGATCAACGGTGGGCAAGGTGACGACGTATTGATTGGGAACAATGGGGTCGATCAGTTTTTGTTCGAGGTCGGCGACGGTTCAGATCAGATTGCAGATTATGATGTAGCTGAAGACAGTATTCAATTCGATGGGCTGACATTCGCTGATCTGACAATAACGCAAGTCGGAAGTAACGTGGAAATTGCATACGGAAGCGATGATTTAATTGAGATACTGAACGCAAATGCGTTGAACTTCACAATAAACGAATTCCAATTCATTTGACACTTATAGGCATATGCGCACGGTAACTCAGAATGTGAGCTGAAAATAACCTCATATTCTGAGCGACCAGCGCCGTGGCGCTGGTCGCTGACGTCCGATCTTCGAATCCGGTACAGGGAGTTTCTATGACCTTTCTACGCAAAGGATGCGCTTTCGAAATCAGAAATCCAGGCGAGCGAGCAGTGGCCGGTCTTCTCGATAGTTTTTTCAGACAAACCAATCGTCAAGTTCCAAGTCTTCGGTTTCAAACAAGGCTAGTCAAATAGATGATTCTGATAGATAATTCCGTGAATTTCCGAACGGCCTATGAGGCCCAGTTATCTTTGTTTTGCACGGAATCCTGAATGAATTCTGATTTGAATTCGCTAAGAGTTTTACTATGAAATTGCTCTTCGTGCATCAAAACATGCCCGGCCAGTACCGAGAATTAATCCAATGGCTGGCTGCTCAGGGTGGACATGAATTGGTATTCCTGACCCAGCGTGATCCGGCGCCGCAATACTCCGGCGTGACCACAGTAGTTTACCGTCCACATCATAGGCCAGACGCCGATGCCTATGGTCTCAGTAAAGTCTGGGAAGAGGCTACGGGTGTAGGGTTTGGCGTGGCCATGGCAGCCCGGCGGCTGGAGAAAGAGCAGGGATTCAAACCTGATCTGGTGCTAGGGCATACCGGTTGGGGAGAGCTGCTGTTCCTCAAACAAATCTGGCCCGACGTACCCATCCTGGGCTTTTTCGAGTATTTCTACAATCTTACTGGCGGGCTTGTGGGGTTTGACCCGGAAGAGCCGGTCTCGGATCATACTCCTTTTTTGCTCCAGGCCCGCAATGCCGTCCCGTATGCTTCCATCGACATTGTCGATTTGGGGCATGTCCCGACCCAATGGCAACGAGACCAATTTCCGGGCAGTTTCCAGAGTAAGTTCTATACGTGTCATGATGGAATTCGTACTGATCTTCTGAGACCAGACCCAACGGCCAGCATTCCGTTGGGGCGACTGGGACGAACAGTCACACGCGAAGACGAAGTTTTTACCTACATGGCCAGGAACATGGAACGTGCGCGCGGGTTCCACATCTTCATGCGCGCGCTACCGAAAATTCTTGAGGAACGCCCCGAAGCGCGCGTAATTATCATTGGGGGCGATGATGCATCTTATGGGCGCAAAAGCGATCATCCCGGTGGGTTTCGGGCTGAATTGGAAGCGGAAGTCGGCCATCTGATCGATTGGGACCGGGTACACTTCGTAGGTACTGTGCCATATGACGATTATTGTCGCATTATCCAACTCAGCCGTTGCCACATTGCGCTGACGATGCCTTTTGTGATGTCCTGGTCATTGCTGGAAGCCATGGCGATGCAGGCAACCGTGGTCAGCAGCGACGTTGCCCCTGTTCGTGAGGCAATAACTCATGGGGAAACCGGGCTTCTGGTAAACTTCTTCAACCCAGCCGCACTGGCTGAACAAGTGATAGATGTACTCGCTGACCCAGACTCATATGCGCATATCGGCCTGACCGCACGCGCCTCAGTCGTCGAGCGATATGACTTCCTGACTTGCTGTCTGCCCGAGCACATCCGGCAGATGAATGATCTATTACCTGCCAATCTTGAGATCGCCTGCTTGGATGAATTTTTTTGAATAAAATCACTACAGAAAACAAACACCGAAATGTCCGTAGTCAGGGTTTTTTAGAGACTTGTGGCTTTTTTGGTGCGGAGGCACTGGTTCGGTTTCTATTTGGACCTGTTAAGATTTGGTGCCGCCCCTTTGATAGCATTCACTGCAGCAAAGAAGTTGAACTATGTGTAGCGATTTGAGATCGTTAACTGTTGGAGGCGAAGTTATCCGTTTTTTCCGGCTTAGACTATTTGAAACTGTAAATCGATTTGGGATCACATTATTTGAAAATAGGCTCAGAATAATTGAGACGGGTTAACACTGCTGAGCCCGGGGGTCGGTCAAACGCCGCCCCATCTTGTTCGATGTGCGTGTTTTCAGGGCGGCGATCTTCTCACTGTATCGCTTCAATTCGGCACTAGGCACAGCTCTCGGCTCTTCCCGGTCAACCCTACGTAGGTCCTTGGGCCGCAGCTGCCCTGACAAAGCGCGATATACGGTGGCCCGAGAAACACCAAAGAGGCTGGCCACTCCTTCAATCAAAACCCGCCGACCTGGGGCACGAGGTGCAAGATCATCAAGGCGTCTCCGTAGATCGAGCAATGCTTCTGCCGGAATGCTACCGTCTTTGCTCATGCGGAATTTCCGTCCAACAGTTTCTGACCGGGCGCTTTCGCGCTGCCGTCGCCGTTGACGTATTCATAGAGGGTTGTCGTGGTGATCCCGAGCCGCTTTGCCAGATCTGAAGCATTGGTCTCACCATCTGCCATGGCCTTCATCGCCATTCGTAGCATGGTCATATCCATCTTGCGCGGCCGCCCACCTTTCCGGCCCCGCGCACGTGCCGCTGCCAGCCCGGCGCGGGTGCGTTCAGCGATGAGTTCCCGTTCGAACTCGGCGAGGCTGGCTAAGATGCCGAAGACGAGACGCCCATTGGCGGTTGTCGTGTCAATCTCGGCCCCTGCGCCGGAAAGAACGCGAAGGCCAACTCCGCGCTCTCGCAGGTCGTCAACTGTTGCCACGAGATGCTTGAGATCGCGCCCAAGGCGGTCCAGTTTCCAGATCACCAGAGAATTACCCGGCTGAAGCGCTTTCATGCAGGCATCGAGCCCTGGCCGATGATCCTTCCGCCCGGATGCCTTGTCTTCATAGATGCGCTCGGCATCGACACCGGCTTCAATCAGCGCATCACGTTGCAAATCAAGGAGCTGGCTCCCGTCCGCCTTCGACACCCGTGCATATCCAATGAGCATGGCAACTCGCCTCGCCAGAATAGACAAGACGCACCGTGCAACCTCATTATGATTTCCGCAACGGTTTTTCTGGTGATGTTCACAGCTCTGTATGACCGTCGCCGAGACCACAAGGAAAACGCCCGTTTTCCGGGTCGTTTGTCACCGTTTTAGATCGTTAACGGGGCCGGGTGCGAGTTCGCGGTGACTGCCAGACGCAAGGGGCATGCCACGCAGTATGAAGTGAACAGATGACCTTTTGCAGAAAGCACTGTTTGAAGAAAGGATGTTCCTCGTTCGCCTATAGATTGATGGTGACACAACGAGCCGTCTTCGGTATTCAGCTTAGGGTAGGTGACGGCAAGCCACATAGTACAAGCCTGGTTGCTTCCAATTTTTGCGTGTAGAGTCTTCTATTTGAGAGGCACAGATATGGCGGCGTTCATGAAGAAAGTTACGACAGTTATTTTCTTGTCGATCTCCATGCCCATGACTGCAATGTCTGAGACCGTAGTTTGCAGCAAGTTCGACTATTTCAACGCTCGTTCTCTCAATCATTTTCGCGATCATAGTGGCCTCAATCTAAAAGACGAAGAAATTTCCGATTGGTTGCCGGGCGACACGATTACGAAAGAAGCAAGTAAAATTGTAATCGCGGTTCCAAAGTATGCCATAAATGAGAGCTTCGGCTGCATTGATAAGGCTGAGCACATCGCGCCCGGAGTAAAGGCCGCCATTTCTAAAAGCAGCGCTGAAGTAGGAACCTCACCACCAGAATATGATAAAATAGTTGTAGGAGAACACTCCGCCAATTCTCCTTTTGGACCGATAACAATGAAAATAAGTTACGTGCGAACTTCTTCGCTAGTTGTGCAGGTCATTATCACAGATGAAGCCGAGCCAGTCAGGTCTATAGATGCAATAGAGAGATATTTTGATTTACCCCTCGGATATTGCGAACAAAACGAAAATTGCGGAATAGAGATCGGAGAGCATTAAATGGGGAATCAGTATACGATTGAGCAAGGTGCCGGTGGGGTTGTAACGCTGTATGAAAAATCGGTGACTGGTAACAGCTACGTCACTTTGAAAGCACCAGGAGTTAATATCAAAGGCACCAAAGGGTTTGGTTACAGCGATGAATGGAGTTTTTCTCACGACTTGCCTCAAGATCCTGCTTTGGGTGGCAAGGGGTTAAAGGTCCAGTTTGGAAAGTCTGAGCAGGGAACGGATGTTATCGTCAAAGGCTACAGCGCTGATATTGCTGATGTCGTTGGTGCCAAACCTCTTGATTTTGTGATTTCCTTTGATCCGCAAGGAAAGGCCACCAACTTGAAGGTGGGCGCATCTTTTTCGGTGAACGGCGCTTCCGCTTCAGCGGGCTTTTCAATTGACCCTCACAATCCAACCGATGCTTCCCAAATACGGTCGATAACTTACGATCCAAACGGAAATACCTATGTAACTCAGTATAATATCAGTTCGCGAAAAGAACCTTATGCATTAATCAAAGTATATGGACCAACAGGTCTGTTGATCGACGAAATTCAAAGGCCGATTGATCCTGATTTTGCAGCCCAGATTTCCTCCGGGTTTCTATCCCCAACAGATCACTGCTTTGTCAAAGACACCCCTATCCAGATGTGGCCGACCGATCCTTCGATTAAGCCACGAGATGACGGCTCGTATGACGAAGAGTTGGTGCTTTCGAAGATTTGGGAGAAGCCTATCAGCGAAATCCGTATCGTAGATCTGGTTGTCGCCTATGACGATAGAGGTCGACTGGCACCCAAAACCGTGACGCGGACTATGACTAACACAGCCAAGCATATTCTCGATTTCTGGGGCACGGGCGTCACTCCTGGTCACGCTTACTTTTGCGCTGATGGAGAGTTCAAAGGCCAGCATGTGCCTTTGTTGGACATTCTCCGCACCGATGGCACGATCATGAAAAGCGACGGCACACAGATCCGCGCCGCAACTGGTTGCGAGGTTGGTTCGATCCACGACCGGTTCGTTCATGCTGTGGTGGGCGACAAACAACCCAACGGGAAAATTTCCATCCGCGAACAAGGACAAGTTCGCCTCGGGACGCGCGTCATTCTTGAGAACGGCGAACAGCATTGCGTTCTGGATATTCTCAACGCAAACGGTGCTCAGATTACGGAGGACGGCTATATCCGCTCCGGAGCTGAAGGTGCCAAGGTGCCGTTGAGCTGGACCTTCTCCGAACAGCTTCCAAAGCCCGAAGACTATATCCTGAGAAGCTCGAAGGTAACGCTTGAAGAGATATACGCTGCGGGCGAATGGGAGCAGATCGGCCCGAGACTGCCTGCACCAGATGGTTCAAAGGCTTCGCCGCAGCTGCGCAATGCCACGTCGGTCGGCAACAAAAAGCCATTGGCTACCGCAGACGGGATGCGTCAGCCAACTCGCGCACTCAACCGCAAGCAGCGTAAGGCACTGGAAGCCAAGCAACGCAAGGCTGCCAAAGCCGGAAAACGGCTGGCGAGTTGATTCATGAGCGAGAGCGACGGCATCAAATCTGGCGAGATAGTTGACGCCTTTGAAGTGACCCATTTCCCTAAAGGAGATGGCTTTCACTGGGCAAAGCGGCCTACGCACTATCCGGAGCGAAGGCCGGTCACACTCTACGGAATCGAGGTGGTCGATGAAAATGGCGATCCAGCCCCTTTCATTGCGCATCCGATACCGTTCAAGAACACCCTGAACTGAAACTCACAGTTCCCTTGGGTGCCAGTAGAGACGGTTCTAATCGGGGATCACCAGGCGCGGAACCACGATGGCGCAAGCGCAACGATGCGCTTGCCTCTTGCCAGCGTCGTTAACCGGGCTGGAGCGAAAGCCATCCCGCCCTGAGCCCCTCTAGATGCCGGTGCAAGCACGTTCTCACTTAACCGATCCCAGTCTCAACAATGTGAGCCCGTCTCATTTATTCTGAGCCCAGTCGCAACTAATGTGATCCCAAATCAATTTACAGTCTCAAATAATCTGTGCCAGAAACGCCGATAATCTCGCGCCCAAGGGTTTATGATCTCAAGCCGCTACAGCTATGTCGGATACAACCGCCTGCTCAAACGGCAGGAGGGCGCGATCCGGTTGGCGCACTGCTGGGCACACGCCCGCCGTAAGCTCTTTGATGTGGCAAAAGCTGGCAAAGCCACCCCGATTGCCGATGAAGGCATAGCGCAGATTCAGGCTCTCTATCGTATCGAAAAGAAAATAAGGGGCCAAAACCCGGACGTTCGGAAAGCTGCGCGGCAGGAACGCTCAAAACCGAACATCGATCAGATGGAAATCTGGCTCCGAGAAACGCATTCCCGCGTCTCTGCCAAATCACCCATCGGCGAGGCGCTGAGCTATATTGCCAAACACTGGGAAGGTCTGATCGTCTTCCTCGACGATGGTCGCGTGGAATTGGATTCCAATTCCGTTGAGCGGACAATCGGCCCAATCGCGCTCAACAGGAAAAACGCGTTGTTCGCTGGACATGACGCTGAAGCTCAGAACTGGGCAATCCTCGCGTCAATGATATAAACCTGCAAATTGAACAATGTCGATCCGAACGCTTGGCTCACCCAAACCCTGAATGCAATCGCAAATGGGCACAAACAGTCCAACATCAGCAGCCTGATGCCCTGGAATTTCGCCAAAGACGTGTGATCGGCGCCCCGCTTACGTTCAACTCAAAATTCAGGACAGAATGCCTGAACACGCATTGGTTCCTGTCGCTGTCGGATGCTTGCGAAAGGATGGAGGAATGGCGTAGATACTATAACGAAGAAAGACCGCACAGCGCCATCGGGAACATCCCACCGGCAATGTTGGCAAACTCACATGACGATACCAGCCCGTCATGCTGAGAAAATGCGGAAAACTCTATGCCCAGGTGGCAGAAGGTTGGGGAGCAGAACATCAAACCTCAAGAACTCTGCGCCAAGTGGAGGAAGATCAGGGGCTCAGGTCACAATCAAAATCTCATGGCCCGCAACGGACGCTTAACATGGCTCCCGATGGGTTCCAATAATATGAATTAGTCTCGATGTGATCTGACACCGCCCCCAATTTTTCAAATTGGATTGGGGGCGGTGGTTCCCTTGAAGGGAAATGGTTGTCCGTTTTGATGGTGGTGCCAACCAAACCATCGAAACGAGGAAACCACGATGTTGAATACTACCGACAAGATCATCAAACACAAAACCGGGCTGCTGAATCTGGCCGAGGAGCTGGGCAATGTCTCGAAGGCCTGTCAGGTGATGGGCTATAGCCGGGATACTTTCTATCGCTACAAGTCAGCCGTTGAAGAAGGCGGTGTGGAAGCGCTGTTTGAGCGCACCCGTCGCAAGCCCAATCTGGCAAACCGGGTGGACGACGCGACCGAGCAGGCCGTCATCAAATCCGCCACTGATTTTCCGGCCTACGGTCAGGCCCGCACTTCGAACGAGTTGCGTAAGCTGGGTGTCTTCGTCTCACCCTCGGGTGTCCGGTCGATCTGGCTGCGGCACGATCTGGCAAACTTCAAGGCCCGGCTGAAGGCGTTGGAAGCCAAGGTGGCCGAGGATGGCATGATCCTGACCGAGGCCCAGGTGCAGGCGCTGGAGAAGAAGAAGCTCGACGATGAAGCCTGCGGCGAGGTGGAAACAGCCCATCCCGGCTATCTGGGATCACAGGACACGTTTTATGTCGGCACGCTCAAGGGCGTCGGGCGGGTCTATCAGCAGACTTACGTGGACACCTATTGCAAGGTGGCGCATGCCAAGCTCTACACCACCAAAACGCCAATCACCGCCGCCGACCTGCTCAATGACCGGGTGCTGCCATTCCATGACGAGCAAGGCCTGCCGGTGCTGCGGATCATGACAGATCGCGGGACGGAATACTGCGGGCGCGTCGACAAACACGATTTCCAGCTCTTCCTGGCGATCAACGTAAGCGGTTCACCGATCACACGTCTTCGGCATAGTTCCAGGGCATCAGGCTGTTGATGTCGGATTGCTTGTGCCCGTTTGCGATGGCAGTCAGTGTTCGATTGAGCCAAGCGTGCGGATCGGTGCTGTTCAATTTGCAGGTCTCTATCATTGACGCGAGGATTGCCCAGTTCTGAGCTCCGGCCTCATGGCCGGCGAAGAGAGAGTTTTTTCGGTTCAGGGCAATCGGGCGGATTGTGCGTTCGACGCTGTTGGAATCCAGTTCCACGCGACCATCGTCCAGGAACACGGTCAGGCCGTCCCAGTGTTTGGCAATATAGCTCAGGGCTTCGCCGATGGGTGATTTGGCGGAGACGCGGGAGCGCGTTTCCCGGAGCCAAAATTCCATCTGATCAATGATTGGTTTTGAGCGTTCCTGCCGCACTGCGTTCCGGGCGGCCGGGCTTTGGCCTCTGATTTCCTTTTCGATGCGGTAGAGGTCCCGGATCTGCGCGATGCCCTCATCCGCAATCGGAGTGGCTTTGCCAGCTTTTGCCACATCAAAGAGCTTACGGCGGGCGTGTGCCCAGCAGTGCGCCAACCGGATTGCGTCCTCCTGCCGTTTGAGCAGGCGGTTGTATCCGGCATAGCCGTCAACTTGCAGCGTACCGTTGAACCCTGTCAGAATCTGCTTTGCATATTCTCCGGCGCGTCCCGGCGCATAGGTGAAAGCTACACCGGGCGGATCGTCCCCATCCCATGGCCGATCATCTCGGGCCAGCGCCCAGAAGTAGCCGGTTTTGGTCTTCTTGCGACCGGGATCGAGGACTGGGGCGACGGTTTCGTCCATGAACAATTTGGATGACCGTTTCAGATCGGCCATCAGCGCGTCATAGACGGGCCGTAGTTCAAACGCTGCCCTGCCAACCCAAGCGGCCAGGGTCGAGCGATCCAGATCGATCCCTTGCCGGGCGTAAATCTGGGCCTGACGATACAGGGGAAGATGATCCGCATATTTACTGACGATCACATGGGCTATTGTCGCTTCGGTTGGCAGACCGCCGGGGATCAGGTACGCCGGGGCCGGAGCCTGGACGATGCCTTCTTCGCAGGACCGGCAGGCATACTTCGGGCGGCGGGTGACGATCACGCGGAACCGGGCCGGGACAATATCCAGACGTTCGCTGATATCCTCACCAATGACGTGTCGTTCAGTGCCACAACCGCAGACCGTGCTGTCCAGCTCAATGACCTTTTCGATGCGCGGCAGATGTTTTGGCAGCGATCCCCGGTTGCTCTGGCGCGGTGCGGAGGTTTGTGTTGGCGTGACAAGCGAATTGGCTTCGCCCTCAGCCTCGACCTGAGCAATCCCGGATTCGATATCTTCCAAAGCCAACTCGAACTGGCCTGGATCGACCTTTTCGGATTTACGGCCAAAGAGTGCTTTCCTCAGCGCCGCAACCAGCGTTTCCAGACGTGCATTCTGCTCGCCCTGGGCCACAATCATGGCTTTGAGCGCGTCGATATCATCAGGAAGATCAGCCGTCGAAATCATGGCCGTGATCTACCAAAACGGACACCTGGCTGCCTGCCCAAACGGGCGCGCGAGTCACTCTGCCGCAGTTGGTTGACGCGCTGACAGCGCCTTCACTTTCCGCCAGTCCAGCCCGGCAAACAGCGCCTCGAACTGGGCATGGTTCAGCGACATCAGGCCATCCCGGATCGCAGGCCAGGTGAAGGTCGTTTCCTCTAATCGCTTATACGTCATCACCAGCCCAGTGCCGTCCCAATAGAGCAGCTTCAGCCGATCCGCTCTCTTCGAACGGAACACAAACACGGTCCCGGTGAACGGTTCTTTACGCAGCTCATTCTGCACCAGTGCTGCCAGCCCGTCATGACCCTTTCGGAAGTCCACCGGCTTCGTTGCAACCACAATCCGAACCCGGTTCGAGGGGAAAATCATGAGACCCCGTTCAACGCGCGAACAATCTCGGCGATCCGCTCTGGCGGCGTGGCCGCATCCAGCCGCACCACAACATCACCGCGCAGAAGATCCAACGTCGCTGTCGACGACGAAGTCTCGGGAACAGCGGCAGAGGTCACAACCAAAGGCGCAAAGTCGGGCTCTTCCGCAGCGGGCAGGATCAGACGACCGTCCTTCGCCTCGCGCCGCCACGCCGACAAATGGTTCGGCCGCATATCATACCGCCGCGCTACCTCGCTCACCGTCGCGCCATCTACAAGCGTTTCCGCGACAATCCGCGCCTTCAGATCACGAGGCCAGCGTCGATGGCCCCGCCGCCCGACCAATACATCAATGTCATTGAGAAACGACGTTGAGTGCTCCATTGAGAAACTCCCTGAAAACTATCACTCAGGCTGGAATCTCAAATCACAAACCAAAACAGAAGGTGGGACCAAAGCTCCGCTTACCGATCAACGATATCGACCACACGAAAACCAAGGTGAAATCACCGCAGACCAATGGCATCTGCGAGCGGTTCCACAAGACGGTATTGCAGGAGTTCTACCAGGTTGCGTTCCGCAAGAAGCTCTACGACAGCATCGAAACCTTGCAGGCCGATCTGGACGAATGGCTGAATCACTACAACCACGAGCGCACTCATCAGGGCAAAATGTGTTGCGGCAGAACGCCGTTCCAGACCATGATCGAGGGCAAAGAAATCTGGAAGGAAAAGTTCCTGAACCAAACTTGACCTGACAGACGCCGCCGGAAAAACGGCCAACTGTCAGATCACATCGGAACCACTACACTTAATAAACTCCTGACAAATCTACACTCTGCAGCGGTATCGCAGATCAGGCTGACTTCAGGAAGGTCGGGTCAGTGCACCGCTTACCGCGGGTAGCTTCGCCGAACCTGTTTTTCTACGCGGTACCGAGGTTAACAACCTCTCTCCATGCATCGATTGCCGAACGGGCATGTTGCAAGGGTAATGCCACGGGGTAGGCGGCCATCGGCGGACGACTTAACTTCTTTGGCAACGGACACGTCCTCTTCGCAGCTTTGCAATTGCGACCCCGTCCAATGAGATGAGATCGCTGCAAGCTACCCGAAGAGGAAGTCCTCTTGGGTCAGGTTTGTCTCGTCGAAGTTTTTAACCAGGATTGTCCCGTGCCCGGCAATTGCGACCTCGGCGTCGGATGAGCCCGATGCGGTGATGACGAGGTTATCGTAAGTCACGCCCGCGATCTCAATGTGAAACAGGTCAATCCCAGCAATAAAATCACTTACCGTATCGTTGCCGAACCCAGATTTAAAGACAAAGTAATCACCACCAATACCTCCAATCAGCACATCATCCCCCAAGCCACCGACGAGTACATCGTCGCCTCCGTGCCCCCTGAGCGTGTCATTCCCAGCAAAGCCAAAGAGGTTGTCGGCATAGTACCCGCTGTTGTAGCCGGTCAGA
>NZ_JBQFXP010000020.1:0-23787 GCF_056540905.1 Ruegeria sp. AL1 | reverse complement strand
GATCGTCACGGTTAGCTCCTGTCATATTCCAGCCCGCGTTAACAGAACTGCGTTCGATCTGACAGGTGGGGACGGAGTTTGCGACAGAACCGGAAGCGTCGCAAGAATTCTGAAATATATCCAATCTTGGGCCGACCATTCAGAAAACCATGCTGTGTGACGCATAGTTATTTGTTGTGTGTTGCGTTCGGCACTGAAGACGAGCCGCGGGTTTTTAGTTCGGGCTTAATTTTTTGTTGAACAATTGGGTTGAGCGGGTTTTTTAGCCGATCCAGAAGGGCGATGCTGGCCAGGCGACCCAGGTTGCTTTTTGGAACATCCACGGTTGTTAGGCCGGGATTCCACAAAGCTGATTCCGGAACGTCGTCACAGCCTGTGACCGATACGTCCCGGCCGGGGCGTAAGCCGGCTTCTTGTAACGCAAGGAATGCTCCAAAGGCCAACGTATCATTATGGCAGGTCACGGCTGTAACTTCCTTGCGTGACTTCAAAAGCTCGCTCATTGCGTGGTACCCGGCTTCGCGTTGTCCAATGCATTCGATGACATATTCCCTCGGTCGAGGCAGATCACGTTCGCTGAGCGCATCCAAATAAGCCCTCACACGGTCTCTTGACGGCGACACACCGGGATTTGATCCGATATGCGCGATGTTGCGATGACCTAAGCCGATGAGGTGATCCATGATGCTGCGCATGCCTGCATAGTTGTCTCCACCGATGAAATCGACGTCGAGTCCATCAAGATCACGGGACAACATGATGACCGCAGTGGACCAAGACTGCACTGCTTTCACCATGCTGGCATCCGCGCCGGAGGCAGGACAAATCATAATGCCATCTACCGAGTATTCCCGGATGCGTTCGAGAAAAGCCTCCTGCGTTCTGGGGTTTTCATACGAGTTGGAGATGATCGTCATGTAGCCCTGACGCTCCAGCTCGGTCTGCGCCCCAGCGACAACTCCTGCAAAATAGGGGCTCTCCAAATCGTTGATCGCAATAGCGATCAATCCGGATTTCTGAGAGCGCAGAGACGCCGCGCGCCGATTGTAGACATAGCCCACTTGGCGCGCGGCTTCTTTGACGCGTTGTTTCGTATGTTCGGGAATAGAGTCCTTGTCGTTCAAAACCAACGATACTGTCGACTTTGACACACCTGCCGCGCGCGCGACGTCTGAAAGAGTAACTATGCTCGGCTCCCACTTACTCTGCTGCAGCCCGCCACTCTCGATGCGCTGTCGCATTGTCAAGCGGCGTTTTGACAATGTGGTTAGTGTAGTTTGAAAGTGTTTTGAGGCCAACGCCTAGCACAACTTCCAACACCGTCTCTTTTGTGTAACCAGCAGAGATCAATGCGGCGACATCCGCGTCCGACGGCCAGCCACGCGTGTTAACGACAACTTCCGTAAAGGCGCGGAGAGCCTCCAGTTTGGCATCCTCCAGGCTTGCGCCATCTCGGAGCGCTTCGACAATCGGCAAGTCGACGCCTTGGCTTTCCGCCTCGACAGAATGGCCTGTCATACAGTATTCGCAGCCGTTCAAGCGGCTGACCGTCATCAGCACTATTTGCCTTTCGGTATCGGAAAGCTTGGTGTTCTGAAAGAAAAGCGCTGAAAGACGCACATAGCCTTCCAGCAAAGGCGGCGCTTCGGCCATCAGCGCAAAGAGGTTTGGCACCATGCCGAATTTTTTTTGTGTGGCCTCCATCCATGGTTTGGCATCTTCGGGCGCGGTGTCATGGGTATGAATTTTAAAGTCCATTCTGATTTTCCTTTATTAAGCAGAGATACGGTTGCCACGCACAAGATCGGCGGCGCATTCCGCGATCATGACGGTAGGAGCGTTTGTGTTAGAGCCGACGATGCTGGGCATGATCGAACTGTCGCAGACCCGAAGCCCATCAAGACCGCGAAGCCGTAACTGAGGATCGACCACTGCCATGTCGTCGCTGCCCATGCGACAGGTGCCAACCGGGTGGTATCCGGTGCGCCCGTTCTGGCGCACATAGGTTTCGAGATCGGATTTACTGGTCGCACCGGGGCCGGGTGCTACTTCCATGTCCATTACATCGGCAAAGGCCGATTGGCGCATGATGTCCCGGCTGACTTCGACAGCTTCGATCGAGCCCGCGATGTCTTCAGGTTCGGCAAGATAGTTTGGATCAAGCAAAGGTTTGTCTCCTGGCTCGGACGACCGCAACCGCAGCGTTCCCCGGCTTTTGGGTCTGGTGAAATAGGCGTTGAGCGTCGCACCCACGCCAGTTGATAGGCTTTCCACGCCAGCCTCTGCGCCGACCCCAGGTAAAAAATGGAACTGTAGATCGGGAACGCCGGCTGCGTTTGAGGAATGCCAGAAGGCACCTCCTTCGGCCACGTTCGAGCTTGCGGGCCCACTGCCGAACATTGCCCATTGCAGACCGGCCCAAGCCATCCAGATCGGGTTGTCATAGCGGTTCAGCGTCTTTGTGTTCTTCAGCTTGCAGATGATGTCGATCACGAAGTGGTCTTGCAGGGCTTCACCGACGCCCGGCAAATCATGGATGACATCAACTCCGACGCTTTGGAGGTGGTCTGCCGGACCGATACCGGACAGCATCAGCAGTTTCGCAGATCCCAGCCCGCCCGAGCAGAGAAGAATTTCGCCACTCGCCTGGTAATCTCCGTCCTCAAGTCGAATTCCCGTGACCCGGCCATTCTCGACTAGAAGTTTCTGGACCTGCGTCTTGGTCTTGAGTGTCAAGTTTGGCCGATTCAGGACGGGTTTGAGGTACCCTTGCGCAGTTGAGCAGCGTCGACCGTCGCGACTGGTCGTTTGATAGATACTGGCTCCGGCTTGATCGGCACGATTGAAATCAGGATTGTACGGCATGCCAAGTTCTTGGCATGCCTGAACAAATCGGCGCGACAAGGGGTGCGGACTGGGTAAGTTGGAAACCGAAAGTGGCCCGTCCCGACCATGCCACTCTCCGCTGAGGATGCTGTTGCCCTCGGCCCGCAGAAAGTACTTTTGAATTTCGGCGAAGGACCAGCCGGGGCAGCCTTCTTCGTTTGCCCATCGGTCGTAATCAACCGGGTGTCCGCGCGTGAAGACCTGAGCATTGATCGAGCTGCCGCCACCGAGAACCTTACCCTGCGCCATCGGAATAACGCGATCATTCGCGTGCTTTTGGGGAACGGTTTCCAGCCCCCAGGTCAGCGGTCCGGTTGTCATCTTCGCGAAACCGGCGGGAATGTGGATGTAGATGTTCTTGTCCCGATCACCGGCCTCGACAAGCAGGACCTCGGCGTCCGGGTCTTCGCTCAGCCTTGTAGCCATGACGCATCCTGCGGATCCGCCGCCGACAACGATATAGTCAAATGTCGTCTTCATTGTCCTCTCCCCTAGCGGATGTGAAAATCGGTGTGCGCTTTTCCATCAATGCTCGCACGCCTTCCTGACCGTCAGCACTGTATTTGCTGGCCGTTCCCGCAATCTCGTGAACGGCATGGGCAGCAGCGGGGCCGCCGGTGAGCGCACGGAACATCTGCTTTGCTGTGGCTAAGGCATCCCCGGATTGTTTGGCTATTCTTGCTTTCAACGAAGCCATCGCCGCTTCGACATCGGTCGCAACTTCGCTCACCAGACCCCATTCCAAAGCGGTTCCGGCATCCAGCTTTCGCCCAGCCAGAACCATGTCTTTGGCGCGGCCGATGCCGACGAGGGCCGACAATCGTTCGATGCCTCGCATACCCGGGACGGCCCCGATGCTCAGCTCAGGAACCGAGAATTGCGCATCCGGATGCGCCACGCGCAAATCGGTTGCCAATGCAAGTTCAAGCCCGCCTCCGATGGCGGCGCCGTTCACCCAGGACACTGTGAAAGCGTCCAGCAGCTCGATGCGATCAATTATCCGATTTGTGGTTCTGATGTACTGACGTCCCATATCCCTTGCATGCAGTTTGCCCCAGTCATTGAAAGCGCCCCCGGCACAAAAGAAGCGATCTCCGCTACCGCTGAGAACGACCATTTGGATCGTACGGTCGGTTTCGATTTCGGCCAGTTTTACCTCAAGCTCTTGCAGCAGGTCAGCGGTAAGCGCATTGGCCTTGGCAGGCAGATTCAGGGTGAGACGCCCAACACCGTCGGAGACATCCAATGTGACAAGATCGTCCATCACGTGAAGACCTCTGACGGCATCAGCGCGACGTCTTTGACAATCGGCATGAAGCCCATATGGGCCAACACATCCTTTTCCAGATCGATGCCCGGCGCGATTTCCCGCAAAGCGACGCCTTCTGGCGTCAGCTGAAACACAGCCCGTTCAGTAACGTAGAGCGCTTCGGCACCGCGCTTGACCGCTTCGCTCCCCGAGAAGGTGATGGCCCGCACTGCGTTGACGGCCTTTCTGACGCTGCCCTCCGCCTCGATATCAAGACCGCAGGGGGCAATCGTGATCCGTGCCCCTTTGGCCGTAAACGTTCCACAGAACACCAGCTTGGGCGTATTCTGCGAGATGTCGATGAAGCCACCGGGACCAACCGGGCTGGTGCCGATATGGCTGACGTTGACGTTTCCCTCTGCGTCCATTTCCGCCATGCCCAGGAAGGTGACATCAAGACCTCCGCCAGAATAGAAGTCGAACTGCGATGTTGCCGGTATGATCGCTGTCGGGCCTGAGGCGATACCAAACAAGGCCCCAGTTTCCATCACCCCGTTGTAGATGCCCTGCTCAGCACAAAGGCTCACCTTGCGGGGGTCGATTTTGGCGAACTGGGTGACTTCTGCTGACACACCAAAACCCAGATTCACGACGCCTTCTGATGGCATCTCCATGGCCGCGCGTTTGGCGATGATGCGTTTGACGCCTGTTGGCGGGGATTCCTCGGTCGGTATTGGTTTGGCGTCACCCGAGAAGTCGGGACGATACCCGCCCCTGTACGTCTGCTCCTGTTCTGGTACGATCGAAACGCCAGCAAGCATTGCGGAAGGTAAGGAGGCCTCACGTGCCGGCAGTTCCGGCACCGCCTTTTGCACCTGCGCAAACACTTTGCCGCCGTTGTTGTGCGCGGCCAAAGCCATTGCAAAAACATCAAGGTCCGCCGGTTCGTGGCGCGTTGAGAGATTGCCAATGTCGTCAACAGATGAGCCGCGCACGAGCGCAAAATCGATCTTGGCCGGTTTGTAGCGAAGGTAGGTTTCGCCATCGAGTTTCAGGCGTTCGACAAGACTTTCTTTGCTCAGACTGTTAAGCGCTCCACCATTGCCAGTTTTTGGGTCTACAAAGGTGCCAAGCCCGGTTTTCGTGATCAATCCCGGTCGCCCAGCCCCGCTTTCGCGCAACAGCATTCCCATAACGCCGGTGGGCAGAGTATAGGCTTCGATCTGCTCGGTTTCGGCCAACTTCTGCATCTTTGGTGACCAGCTCCAGTGCCCCCCAATCACGCGCCGCACCAAACCGGGGTGTGCAAAACGGTTGACGCCGCGCGCGTCGCCGTCGCCAAGCCCGAAGGAGTGATAAAGCGTCAGGTTCCTTGGACGCCCTGTTTCAAGAAAGCGCCGTTCTATTGCCGCAAGCAGTTGATCTGGCTCCATCAATCCGCCGCCCGAGCCTGTAACTGCAACGGTCGCATCGTCGGGAATAATCTCGGCGATCTGCTCAGGCGAAAAACGTTCGACCATTTCGTTCCCTTCCGTGCGACTCAGGAGATAACAAATTACTAGATCGTTTTAGTAAATCGATCTAGTAATAGTTAACGAGTCGCTTACAGAGTTTGAACCCGCAGCACGCGGGGAGGTCAGAATTTCGGCAATTTGCCAATCAAAGTGGGAGGGAAGTGAAATGAACCGATTGATCCAAACAGTCTCGGCGCTGGCGTTCAGCACGTTTGCCATGGCCGGGGTCGCGGGGGCGGAAGGCAAGCTGGACATTCTGCACTGGTGGACATCCGGGGGTGAGCTTGAAGGCATCAAGCTGCTTCGCGAAAACGTTGAGTCCCAGGGCATCGAGTGGGTCGATGCGGCCTCTGCGGGCGGTGCGGGGTCCAACGCGCGCACTGTATTCCGGTCGCGTATTTCGGCGGGTGACCCACCGAGTGTCATGCAGGCGCTTGGCACGGAAGTGAACGAGTGGGCCGAGCAGGGCGTGTTGGGAGATCTGTCGAGTGTCGCCGCCGATGAAGGTTGGCTTGAGGTCATTCCCGGGCCTTTGCAGGAATTCGTCAATATCGACGGACGCGTGGTCTCGGTGCCTGCCGTGTGGTCGCAGATCAACTGGGTTTACGGCAACAAAGCGCTGTTCGATGAGCACGGCGTTGCGCCACCGCAAAGCTGGGCCGATCTGGAAGCAGCGGCAGAAAAATTCAAAGCCGCCGGCGTTCTACCAATCGCTCATGGCGGTCAACCCTGGCAGGATACGGCCGTTCTGGACGGTGTCCTGGTGTCAATGGACGATCCGGAGTTTTACCGTCTTGTGGCTGTCGAACAGGATCAAGAAGCGCTCCGCTCGGACAAGATGAAAGAGGTGCTACGCCGGATGCGCTGGTTCTCAGAACAGCTGGACGATGCCAGCCCGGGCCGGGAGTGGACGGACGCACAAGCGATGGTCAAGAACGGTGAGGCTGCAATGGTCTTCATGGGCGATTGGGGAAAGTCCTGGCAGATGACCTCGGGCGGTGTGCCGGGCGAAGACTTCATCTGCTTCCCAACCCCAGGTTCAAACGACATGTTCGTTTTCCTTGCTGACTTCTTCTTCTTCCCGAAAGTTGAAGACGCAGCACAAGAGACGGCGCAGGTTGCCTTTGCCAAAGCGGTTATGGACCCGACATTCCAGGCCGAATTCAACCTTTTGAAAGGCGGCCTGCCTGTACGGACCGACGTGCCGGGCGACCGTTTTGACATGTGCACGCAGGACTCGGTCGAACGTCTGGATCGCGCGGTCGCGCGTGACGCGCTCGTACCATCCCTTGGATTTGCACATGCGGTGCGGTCGGATGTCCAGGGTGTCTTCCGCGATGTTATCGCCGAATACATGAACAATCCGTCAATGACGCCAGACGAGGCGATCGAGCTTCTGATCGACGATCTGAACCTGCTGTAAATCAGAGATCAGGAAAACACGGAAATGAGCGCCAGAAAATCCTTTCGGCAGTGGGCGGGCGAGCATACCTCCCAACTCGTCCTTGCCCCAACCGGGCTTCTGGCGCTTGTTTTCATATATGGGTTTATCGTTTTGACGATTTACCTGTCGATGAGTGAAAGCCGTATCCTGCCCGACTATACCTTTGTGGGCTTTGAACAATGGGCGCGGCTTTGGGGGTCGCGACGCTGGTGGACAGCGTTGACCAACCTTTGGGTTTTCGGTTCGCTATTCATCGGGTTTGCCATTGTCATCGGTTTGGCGCTGGCCATCTTCCTCGATCAGCAAATCCGGGCCGAAGGAGTGATCCGCACCATTTACCTGTATCCCATGGCGCTGAGTTTCATTGTGACAGGAACCGCGTGGAAATGGATCTTGAACCCCGATCTGGGGATCGAGAAGACCTTCAAAAGCCTCGGCTGGGAAAGTTTCGAGTTCAACTGGCTCGTCCAAAGCGAATTCGCGATCTACACGGTCGTGCTCGCGGCTGTCTGGCAGTCTTCCGGGTTTGTCATGGCGATCTTTCTGGCCGCTTTGCGCGGCATTGACGCTTCGATTACTCAGTCGGCCATGGTCGATGGCGCCTCGGCCTTTCGCATCTATCGTCGGATCATCATTCCACAGCTACGACCCGCTATTTTCACCGCCGTGATCCTGCTGTTGCACATGGCAATCAAGAGCTTCGATCTTGTGATCGCGCTCACCAACGGCGGCCCCGGCAGTTCGACCGATCTTCCTGCAACGTTCATGTACGCCTTCGCGTTCGAGCGTTCGCGACTGGCCATCGGCGCAGCTTCGGCCACGATGATGCTGTTCACGGTGGTGGCAATCATTGTGCCCTACCTCTATGTCGAGCTTCGCGCACAGCAACAGGATGGGCGCGGCTGATGGTCGGTGATGCGGTTCGAGGTCAAAGGACGGCCATAGACCGACTGCTTCGGTTGTCGATTTACGTGCTGTTGATCCTGTTTGTTCTGTTCTATCTCAGCCCGCTCTACGTAATGCTGGCGACATCGGTTAAATCTATCGACGAGATCGAAACCGGTAACCTGATGGCCTTGCCGCGTGACGTCACTTGGGACGCGTGGAACGAGGCCTGGAACGTTGCGTGTATTGGCACCGATTGCAGGGGAATGGCGCCGTTCCTGCTCAATTCGCTGAAGGCGTCCTTGCCCGCCACAATTATCCCGACCCTGATCGGCGCGCTGAACGGTTATGCTCTGTCGCTTTGGCGCTTCCGTGGCTCAGAATTGTTCTTCGGTCTGTTGCTGTTCGGGGCCTTCATCCCCTACCAGATCGTCCTTCTGCCGATGGCGCAATTCCTTGGCTTCATGGGTTGGTCGTCCTCGGCGCTTGGTCTGGCTTTTGTTTACTCGGTATACGGATTGCCGTTCACGACGCTCTATTTCCGGAACTTTTTTGCGGCATTCCCAGAGGATCTGGTCAACGCTGCACGGGTGGACGGCATCGGGTTCTTCCGGTTCTTCTGGCGCGTCGCTTTGCCGGTGTCGCTGCCGATCATCGTGGTCAGCGTGATCTGGCAGTTCACAAACACCTGGAACGATTTCCTGTTCGCCGCTTCCTACACTGATGCTGACAGCGCAACGGTGATGGTCGCGCTCAACAACTTCGTACAGGTGGCCACTGGTGTGAAGCGATACAACGTCGACATGGCGGCCGCGATCCTGGCCGGATTGCCAACCATCCTCGTCTATGTCGTGGCGGGGCGTTACCTGTTGCGCGGCCTGATGGCCGGAGCTGTGAAGGGATAGATCATGGGTACACTCTCGATCCGCAACCTCAACAAGTCCTTTGGCGCGCTACACATTCTAAAGGACATTTCGGTCGAAGCCGCACAGGGCGAGTTTCTTGTTCTTGTGGGCCCATCCGGCTGCGGAAAGTCCACGCTGCTTTCGGCGATTGCCGGGCTGCAAAAGATAGACAGTGGTGATATCGAGATCGATGGGCGCGATGTATCCAAGATGCCGCCCAAAGACCGTGATATCGCTATGGTTTTTCAAACCTACGCGCTCTATCCCAATCTGACCGTCGCCGAAAACATCGCTTTCCCGCTTGAAGCGCGCGGCATCGCCAAGCCCGACCGCAAGGCCGCCGTCGATCGGGTTGCTGGCATTCTGCATATCGAACCCTTGTTGAACCGCCGCCCCAAGCAACTTTCCGGCGGTCAAAGACAACGCGTGGCCATGGGGCGCGCTTTGGTGCGCGATCCCGAAATATTCCTTTTTGACGAACCCTTGTCGAACCTCGACGCGAAACTGCGCGTCGTGATGCGGACGGAGATCAAGAAACTTCATCAGCAACTTGGCACGACGATGGTCTATGTCACGCATGACCAGATCGAAGCCATGACGCTTGCCACCAAGATCGTGGTCATGAAAGACGGCGTGATCCAGCAGGTCGGCAAACCCATCGACATCTACGAACGCCCGAAAAATCAGTTCGTCGCCGGTTTTATGGGATCACCTGCGATGAATTTCCTGAGCGGAGTCGTGGCCGACGGTGGCGTTGAGATAAAACGCCCCGACGGTGGCAACGTTATTGTGCCGACGCCGGCCATGGCAGAGGTGGGCCGCCCAGTGACGCTGGGCATCCGGCCTGAAGCCCTGTCCGACGCGCCTTTTGGACACGGCGAACCTAACGCGCAGATCGAATGGCCAGTGGATCTATTGGAGCCCACAGGTGCCGAGACCATCGGCATTCTGTCTCCTCAGAACGAGGAAGAAGAAATCGTCGCGCGGTTCTCTGCCAAAACACCGGTCTCAGCGGGTGAGGTGGCTTTGCTTCACCTCAACCTTGCAGGGCTTTGCGCCTTTGACCCAAATACTGGTGCCGCCATCTGGCACGCAGCCGCTTAACAGAGGGATAATCATGACCGGAAAAATTCTCAGACATGCCGTTATGCTTGGATTCAAGGACGGTACCACCGAGGCAGAAACTGACGAGATTGTCCGCAGGTTTCACGCGCTTCAAGAGGAAGTGCCAGGCATCGAAGCTTTTGAGTGGGGCGTGAACAACTCGCCCGAGGGCCTGTCGAACGGGCTAAGCCATTTCTTCCTGCTGGATTTCGCCACCGAGGACGCCCGCGACACCTATTTGCCGCACCCGAACCACGTCAGGTTTGCCGACTGGGTGGGGCAATACGTCGAGAAAGTTACAGTGATGGATTACTGGGCGAGTGAAAAACCATGACGCCGTCGGCGCATACCCGGGGCATTCACCACATCGGCTTCACGGTCCCCGATGTCGCCGAAGCCATTACTTTCTTCGAAACAATGTTTGGTACTGTAAAAGTGCTCAGCACCGGCCGCTTCGATGTTGATGGCGACTTCATGGAAAACTGCCTCGGTAGCAAACGAACCGCGACCCTTGAAGATTTGGTATTCCTGCGGTGCGGAGACAGCGCCAATATCGAACTGTTCCAGTTTTCCGGAGACGATGAAGACGCAGGCTATAGGCGGCCTAGTCAGATCGGCGGATTTCATGTCGCGTTTCAGGTCGATGACGCGAACGCCGCCGCCGCCCGATTGCAGAAACATGGTGTCGAGTTGCTGGAAGGGCCATCTTACATCGATGACGGCCCCTTCGAAGGTCTCACTTGGGGATATGTTCGTGCACCCTGGGGACAACTCTTCGAACTATTCAGTTATGATTACCTTCGGTTTGAGGCAGAATCTGAAACCAAGCTTTTTAAACCGGAGTAGATTCAACTCAGAAGTCCAAGTTTAGATAGTGCGGTTTCGGCACATTCTATATCTTCCGGTCCAGCGGCACCCGAGACACCTACGGCACCGATAAGCTGGCCATCTTCGAAAATCGGCACGCCACCGTCCCACGCGCATAACCCAGGCCGATTGCCAGCCCCCATGGCCAACTCAGGCGAGGAACTCATTCGTTCAAAAAATGCGCGGCTGGATTTCCCGAGCGTCGCAGTGAACGCCTTGTCTTTGGCGAAAGTAGAAACTGCGGCCGGCACCCCATCCATTCTCGCGCTGGCGACGACTTGACCGGACGGATCCAGGACGGAAATAGCCACACTCCAAGAGTTTGCCGAAGCATGGTCGATGGCATGATCAATGACTTGCCGCGCCGAACGACAGGAGATCACTTGTTGAGGTTTTGCATGAGGCATGTTGCGGGTCTCCTTGATAACTAAATGGTTACAAAATTTTCTTCAAATTTTCAATACCTCACAATAATGAATAAGCCCAAAGCTCTCTGGCCAAACTGAGGCCAAATTCAATTTGATGAGCGCCGAGATAGACCATTTCGATCAGGATCGGGCAGCCATAGCTTTTGAGCATCTTGCTCCTGACATTTTCGAGTGCGCGCTACCAGAAATGCACTCGACCTGGCTGGCATGGGAGAAGCTTGCGTCAAAACCTGGGACGAAACCCGCTGTTATTTGTCCATGCAGCAAGAGCGCGCGCGCGTGATCAGGTCCTTGATCGGAGGAAGCTCTACGATGCTGGATCGAACGGCATATCCGCTGATGACGCGACCGGGCCGTGCGGGGAAGGGCAGTTTGACAAGGCCATTTCTCGAGAGTTCTTGGTCAAGCGCATCAACGGCGAAGATGACGTGGTCGCTGGCGCGGGCAACGGCCATCATCGCCGTGAGTGACATGATCCGGAGCGAGAATTGCCTTGAGGATACAGCCATACGCTGTGCCCAGTTTTGCACGTTTCCCTCAAGTTTATCGTCACTGGAAAATCCGATCCAGGGATAGTCGGCCAACAGCTCAGCTTGGGGCGTGCCCACCGAAAGCAAGGGATGCCCTTGCCGGACAAAGACCTGCAGTTCCATTTCAAGCAGGGGTTCGCAATGCACGCCGGGTCTGTCGAATTCCTCGGACAACACCCCGAAGTAAATGTCAAAGTGCCCGTCGATCATTCGGGGCACCAGATAATCCCCTGACCCGGTGACTATATCCAGACGGATCTGTGGGTGGTCGGCACAAAAGCCCGGCAGGATCTCGGGCAGCAGTTTAACGTTCCAGACGGGCCCTGAGCCGATGCGCAGTTCGACATCCGTCAGCGAGGCCGAGTTCTGGATTTCGGACGTCGCAAAATCAACTTCGCGGGTCAGCCATCGGGTGCGCTTGCGCAGTGCCTCGGCGGTTGGCATCGGGCGCAGGCCCTGGGGCGTTCGCTCGAACAGTTGCACTCCGAAATCTGCCTCGAGCTGCGCAATGCTCTTAGACACGGCTGATTGAGTGATGCCAATCGCCTCAGCGGCGGCAGTGGTGCTGGCTGTGTCGTAGACGGCGGCAAAGACGCGCAGCTTACGGGGCAGGAGGTCAGGTGTATTCCTCATATTCATCCCCTGCTGAATTTTATGAATTTGATTCTAGCCGTGAGACGGGGGACAAAACAAGGTGGAAAGACCAACAAGTCAGGACTTACCCAGTGAATTCGGTGGAGCTAAGACGCATCGAGAAACGTTATGGCGCGGTCGAAGTGATCTCGGACCTGTCGCTGGCGATCCGCAACGGTGAGTTCATCGTGCTCCTGGGCCCGTCGGGTTGCGGCAAGTCTACGCTGCTGCGGATGATTGCCGGGCTTGAGGAAATCTCGGGCGGTGAGATCGCGATCGGCGGTGCGGTCGTCAACAATATCGCCGCGCGGGACCGGGATGTGGCGATGGTGTTCCAGAATTATGCTCTCTATCCGCATATGAGTGTGGCCGAGAATATGGGCTTTGCGCTGAAGATGCGGAACACCGACGCGGCCGAGATCGCGCGGCGCGTGAACGAGGCCGCAGAAATTTTGGGGCTGCAAGACCTGCTGGCGCGGAAACCCCGTGCATTATCAGGTGGTCAGCGGCAGCGCGTGGCGATGGGGCGCGCGATTGTGCGCGATCCCAAAGTCTTTCTGTTCGATGAGCCGTTGTCGAACCTCGATGCCAAACTGCGCGCCAGAATGCGCGTCGAGATCGAACAGTTGCACCGCCGACTTGGTGCAACCTCGGTCTTTGTCACGCATGATCAGGTTGAGGCGATGACAATGGCCGACCGCATCGTGCTGATGAATGACGGCGTGATTCAGCAGGTTGGCAAACCGACTGATTTGTATGACCGGCCAGAGAACCTGTTTGTCGCCGAATTCATCGGTGCGCCACAAATGAACCTTGTGTCAGGCACGTTGGCGAAAACGCCTGACGGTCTGGTGTTGCGCCTTGAACATGGCGGTCAGGTTGCGCTTGGTTCGCTGGAAGCCCCGACGCAGGACCCCGTGATCTGCGGGTTCCGCCCCGAGCATCTGGATATTGCGCCCGGTGGCGACGGATCTGAGACCGTCGTGGCGACCGAGTCACTGGGGCATCAGACGATCATTCATTGTGATGGGATTATGGGGCGGGTGGCCGCCTTGATCGACCGCGCGCAAGACGCGGCGCTGACACTGGATACGCCTGTCACCATTACGCCCCGACCGGGGCAATTCCATCTGTTCAGCGCCAAGACAGGACAGCGCCTGAACGGCTGACAGCGGAGGAGATGACAATGCTGAAAACACTGAGAAACACGGTCGCCGCCGTGCTTCTGACCGGGCTGCCCGCAGGGGCCTGGGCCGAAGCCGATATACAGATGATTATCAACCAATCACCCTGGTATCCCGGCTTTGAGGCCACGGTCGAAGCCTATGAAGAGGCCACTGGCAACAAGGTCAATATCGAAGCGGTGCCGTTCCCGGTGCTGCTGGAGAAGTCCCGCAACTCGGTTCGGGCGGATGAAGGGATCTATGATCTGCTGACAATCAACGCGCTCGGCATCATCGAAATGTACGAGGGCGGGTTTCTTGAGGCCGTGTCGGATATCGACCCCGATTACAGGCTGCGTGATGACATCTCGGATTTCGGCGGCTCGGTCTATTGGGACGAGGCCAGCAAATCCATCGGCAGCGGCAAGCTGATGGCCCTGCCGATGGCCGGGGTGATCCAGTTGCTGTATTACCGCGCCGACCTCTATGAGGAAGCCGGGTTGGAGGTTCCGACCACATGGGAAGAGCTGATGGCCAATGCCAAGGCGCTGCACAATCCGCCTGAACGCGTGGGATTTACCGTGCGCGGCTCGCGTCAGAATGTGGGCTGGAACGCGATGCCCTATATCTACAGCCACGGCGGAACAATCTTTGCCGATGAAGCCGGCGGCGATTACGCGGTCACGTTCAACAGCCCCGAGGCGCTGGCCGCGTTGGAGACCTTTCTGAGCTTTGCCAATGATGTCGGCCCCGATGATCCCGGCGCAACCGGTCAGGCCGAGATGATTCAGTTCATGGCCACCGGACGCTCGGCCCATACAATCATGGTCAACGCGGCCTGGGCCGGGCTGGAGGACCCGTCCAAATCCATCGTCGCGGGCAAGGTCGGCGTGGCCGAGATCCCCTCGGTCGCGGGCGGGCAGAACTACAGCTCGACCGGGCATTTCATCGGCGGCATTCCCAAAAACATCCCCGATGACAAGAAACAGGCAGCACTTGCCTTTATGAAGTGGCTCAACACGCCCGAAGGACAGCGCGCCATGATCGAAAACGGCTCGGTTCCCGTGTCCATCGGGTTGGGGGCGTCGGATTTTGACGATCCCGAGAAATACCGTTTTCTGGATGCCACCGCACAGAACGCCAAGAACGCGCTGTTCTATGCGGCAGTCCCTGAGCGCAACGAGATCAACTCGATCATCGATTTGCATCTGAACCTTGCGGTGATCGGCGACATGACGGCTGCCGAGGCGCTGAACAAGGCGGCGGCCGAAATCCACGCGGTGATGGAGCGGGAAGGCTACGCCACAGGCAAGCTGCCGGACCTGCAGTAAACCAACCGGCCCCGGCGCGCGCGCCGGGGTCGTCCCCCTGAAGGACGGATCAAATGATCGGCGACCGAAGCTGGAAACTGCTGTCTCTGGGCCCGCTGGCAACCTTGCTGGTGGTGTTCACCATGCTGCCGATCCTTCAGATCGTCTGGATGGTGTTTCATCAGCTCGAATGGGTGGATGGCGAGGCTGTGACCACCTTTGTCGGGTTTGATAACATTCGCAGATTTCAGGCCGATCTGTTCTACTGGCCGGGCCTGTGGAATACGCTGTATTTTGCCTTTTTCGCAGTGGTGATCCAGTTTGCCATCGGCCTGTCGTTGGCGCTTGCGGTGTCTGGAATGAAGGGCTGGGTGCGGGTCGCGGCGATCTTTGTAATGCTGCTGCCGGTGGTGACGCCGCCCATCGTGATCGGCGCGGTCTGGAACCTGCTTTACAATGCCGATTTTGGGGCGATCAATCTGGCTTTGACGACACTTGGACTGCCGAAACAGAACTGGCTGGCCAGCCAGTCGGCGGCACTCTGGGCAGTGATCATCGTCGATATCTGGCACTGGACGCCGTTTGTGTTCCTGCTGATGCTGACCGGGCGCGAGGGGTTGCCGGAAGAGGTTTACGAGGCTGCCGAACTGGACGCCCGCAGCCGCTGGCAGGTGTTGCGCTATATCACGCTGCCGCTGATGATGCCGGTCATAATCTCGACCCTGATCCTGCGCATGATCCTGTCATTCAAGGTGTTTGACGAGATTTACCTGCTGACCTCGGGCGGCCCGGGGACTTCGACCGAAGTGGTCAGCCTTTCGATCCAGCGCGCTTATTTCACGCAGGACGATATCGGGCTGGGGTCGGTGATGTCGCTGTTCACTCTGGTCGTCGTTGCCACGCTGGCGCTGGTGACGCTGTGGCTGCAACGCCGTTTCGTGCAAAAGACCGAGGGTTAGGCCATGTCACATCCAAACCGATCCTCTGGCCTGCCCGCACTTGCCCTTGTGGTGATCTACGGAATTCTGGTGCTGGTCCCCTTTGTCTGGATCGTCACCATTGCGTTCAAAACACAGATCTCGATCCTGTTGGGGCAGGTCGTCTTTACGCCGGTCTGGACCAATTTCGAGGAGTTGCTGTTCGGCAAATCCTCGCAATATCTGTCCAGCCTGAAAAACTCGATCATCGTGTCGGTGATCTCGACCGCGCTGGTGCTGGCGATCTCGACAATGGCCGTATTCACCCTGTTCCGGCTGAAGGTCGGGCGCTGGGTGCGGTTTGCGCTGTTCACCTGGGCGATGATCTTTCACATCCTGCCGCCGATCACCTTTATCGGCATCTGGTTCGTGCAATTGCTGTCCGTGGGCCTTCTGGACACGCTGACCGGGCTGATCCTAGCGGAAACCGTGCTGCACCTACCGCTGGCGCTGTGGCTGATGTTCAGCTTCATCCATGAAGTGCCCGAGGAACTGCTGGAATCCGGTCGTCTGGACGGGTGCCGCGATGCGGACCTGTTCCGGCAGATCGTGCTGCCCTTGCTCAGACCTGCGATGATTGCCGCCGGGGTGCTGGTGTTCATCTTCATCTGGAACGATTTCATCGTGGCAGTGAACCTGACCTCGAGCGCGACCCAGACGATCCCGGTCACCATCTCAAGCTATGCGCAGGAATACGACATCCGGTTTGGTGAGATGGCGGCGGGCTCGGTCCTGTCGGTCATTCCGGCGCTGGTCTTTGTTCTGATCGGTCAGAAATACATCATCCGTGGCCTGCTGACCGGCAGCCTGAAATAACAGTGAGGGTCCTATGAAAGTTCTTTTTGTCCTGTTCGACAGTCTGAACCGAAACGCGTTGGGGGCCTATGGCGGTACCCACATGGCTACGCCCAATTTCGACCGGTTCGCCGCCAGATCCGTGCGGTTCGACAATCACTATGTGGGCTCGATGCCCTGCATGCCTGCGCGCCGTGATCTGCATACAGGGCGTCTGAATTTTATGCATCGCAGTTGGGGGCCGCTGGAACCCTTTGATAATTCGATGATCCGCGAGCTGAAATCCTCTGGCATCTGGACCCATATGATCACCGATCACGCCCATTACTGGATGGAGGGCGGGGCCACCTATCATACGCAATATTCCAGCTTTGATTTCATTCGCGGGCAGGAAAAGGACCGCTGGAAAGCCATGGTACAGCCGCCGCTGGAGCGCTGGCGCGAGATGTATCACCCGCAACAAATTCAGGGGATGGACGAAAAATACGTCCCCTACATGATCAGCCGTGACCATCAGCCGACCGAGGCCGACATGCCGCTGGCCAAATGCATGGCCTCGGCTTTCGAGTTTCTGGACACCAACGCTGACAAGGATGGCTGGTTCTGCCATCTGGAGTGTTTCGATCCGCACGAACCCTTCTGGTCCCCCGAACGGTTCCAGGGACGACGAGACAGCGGCTACGAAGGCCCGATCCTTGACTGGCCGCGCTATGACAAGGTCAGCGAAAGCGCCGAGGAAATCGAAGAGCTGCGCAACAACTACGCCGGGCTGGTCGAGATGTGTGACGAGTATTTCGGGCGCTTGCTGGATCACATGGATAAGCATGATATGTGGAAGGATACAGTGGTGATCCTGACCACCGATCACGGGTTCCTGCTGGGCGAACATGAGTGGTGGGCCAAGAACATCACGCCCTATTACAACGAAGTCGCCCATATCCCGTTGATGATCTATCACCCTGATCACGCCGATCAGGGCGGCGCGTCCCGTCAGGCCCTGACACAGACCATGGATCTGATGCCCACGATCCTGTCACTTTTCGAAACCCCTATGCCCGAGGGGGTAGAGGGCAGGGATCTGACGCCTTTGCTGGCCGCAGACGGACCCGGACACGCGGCGGTGGCATATGGAATCTTCGGCGGATCCGTGAACATCACCGACGGGCGCTATACCTATTTCCGCTACCCCAAGGATATCGCCGATCAGGAAATCTATGAATACACGCTGATGCCCACGCATCTGGAAGAGGCATTCTCGGTCGACAATCTGGCGCAGATGGATTTGTCCGCGCCTATGGCATATGCGCAGGGATTACGGGTGATGAAAATCCCGGCCCGCAAGGCCGAAGACGGCGATATCGACGTGCCCTGCATGGGTACGCCGCGCGAAACGACAACAGTTCTCTATGACCTGCATAGCGATCCCGGCCAATACAATCCCATCGATGCGCCCGAAGTCACGCAGCGGCTCGAAATTCAGCTAAGGGAAATCATGACGCGCAATCAGGTGCCTGAAGAGGCGTTCAAACGGATCGGATTGCTGCCTTATGACCTCTGATCCAAAGAAAAGGTGTTCCCGGTTTTTGAGAACCCGTTGGGTTTGTCGCGGATGCTGACGCTTGGAACTCGCACTTTTTCTACACTGTTGACGAGAATCCAACGTTGAAAGCCTGTCTAAGATGGCACGCAACGACGTGCGCGCTCGGATGTTCGTAGACTCAGGAGTGGTGTCAAAAACAGCCCGGCCATCCTATGGGTCTTCGCTCGAAAGCATTCGAACAACTGGCCCCTGAATGAAGCTGCCATCGTTTTGAGGGTACAGCAATGCCAACAACACCACTGCCCGAATGGCTAACACCGCTGGCTGCAAAACATGGATTGCGAGCTTTAGTGAGAAATATGCATAGCCACTGCAATATTTCTTACGGGCATGGAGGCCTTAAAAGGGCGCTGCGCAATGCAGCAAGACAGCTGGATTTCGTATCTGTGACCGGGCATGCACATTGGCCTGACATGCCTGTTGCCGATCCAAGCGTGGCCCATATCGTGGACTTTCACACTAATGGTGTTGCAGGTTGATCTGCCCCACTTGTGTGGTCCAATTTGACTGTTAGTGCATGACCGGTCTTTGGTCCATTTGAACGATGGTTTCCGGGGCCGGCTGTATATATCCCAGTGCACTGTGGGGCCGCTTTGTGTTGTAGTGTCCCCTCCATTGTTCGATCAGAATTTGAGCTTCGCACAGGCTGTAGAAGACTTAACCGTTGAGCAGCTCATCCCTGAACCGGCCATTGAAGCTTTCACAATATCCGTTCTCCCGCGGGCTCCCGGGTTCAATGTAAGCTGTCTGGGTGCCGACGGAGTAATCCAGTCTCTGACGGCCTGGGCAACAAATTCCGGCCCGTTATCTGAACGGATAAAACCGGGTGCGCCACGAGAGATGAACACATCCGTCAGGGCATCGATCACATCGACAGAGTTCAGCTTGCGCTTCACTTTTATCGCCAGGCGCTCCCGGCTGTGCTCATCAAGGATGTTCAGGGTCCGGAACGCTTTGCCATCGTCGGTTCGACAATGAACGAAGTCATACGACCACACGTGGTTGCGATACTTCGACCTCAGCCGAACACACAAGCCATCGTTCAGCCAGAGCCGCCCTTTCTTCGGTTGTTTCACGGGCATTTTCAGACCCTCTCGCCGCCAAGGCCGTTCAACCCGCCCATCACTGACAGACGAGCCGGCCTCTCTTAGCAGCGCAGCGATCCTGCGATAAACATATCGGCCGTATTGACGGGTCAGCTCAATCATGTCGGCCACCAGCCGGGCTTCGTCTGCGCGACCTTTTGGGATGCGCCGTTGCGTGGACCGTTGTTGTCCCAGCACGCGGCAGGCGCGTCGCTCAGATACTTTGAGTTGGCTGCGGACATAATCGATGCAGGCACGACGACGAGCGGGGATCAGTAGGGCTTCGCGTTCAGGGCTACAAACCATCCACTGGATGGTTTGCTTTACGACCTTCATCCTTTGTGGCTTCCGTCAGAATCAGTTTGTCCAGCGTCAGATCAGACACCGCGCGCCGCAGTCGCTCGTTGTTCCGCCTGACAAACGATCCCCCGGATCGTTTGCTTGAATGGCTCTGATGCTGAAGCGGCTTCAGTTCTTTCAACTGATCTAAACCCATTCCGCCGTACTTATTTCGCCAGCGGTAATAGGTCTATTCAACAACACCAATCTGCCTGATCGCATCAAGACGGGACATGCCTAGCCCCATCAGAACTTCAACCTGCCGTCACTTCGAGACAATCTCTTCGGGCTTTGGCCTCTTCTTTACCATTCATGGCCCTCCGTTTCCTAGACACAACGGTGGACCAGTTCAGTTGGGGAGGCTCAGATTCTGACCTGACTTTCATTTGGTAGCAGCTTCCTGGATATGGTCGCCTGCACGGTGCACCACGGACGACGCAGGGACGACTTTCACAGCTTGCGTCCCATTTTCACGCTCGCAAAAATAAATAATGTGAGGTGTACTTTCGGCATCACCTGCGCGAATAAAGTCCACATAGTGATCCCCTCCCGCAGCGATGCAGGTCACTTTCCAGTTTGTGATGGCCTGTTCCTCCGTCATAGACCAGCACATGCCAGGCATGATGGTCATGGTAACAAGAAGAATTTTTATTGATCTTTACCCTATTTATTCTTGAACATTTAGACTCATCTTCCCCACTCACCTGTGTGGAGACGAATTGTATTGGATCATCCCGCCCACCGAAACGGGCCACTACCTGATTGCACCAGTTGCTCATCTTTTAATTCTGGTTCGGGCTTTTGTGCATCCAAGACATGCCTGTCTTTCGCTAGCTGGTCCGTCTGATATACACAGATTGCACGCTGGAATATTTTCTCGGCCAACAGCGACGTGTCATTGGTTTGCTTGCGACGGTCCAATTCTCGGGATAGCTCTCGTAAAACGCCTGAAGGCAAGCTCTTTACTACTGTGTCGAGAGCTGATTTCAACCCGGCATGTCCCTGGTCGAGGCCCTGCTGATACGCGGTGCTCGACTTAGAGCAAGCCGGCACAAAAAACTCCAAACTCATCAAATACCACTCTTTCACTTACCAGGACGTTCTACACCCGGCGCCGCACACTCATTACAAATTCTGTTTTCGTGATGAACTTTGGCGACTAGCTGGTCGGAAATGGGAAGTTCTCAATTCACAGGAATAGTTTACGCCACGTCATCCAGTGCAGAGCCAAACACAGTGCGAAACAAACCACAGGAGAGTCCAAAGAGTGGGCTCCCTTTTTCTATGCCGCCAGCCGTCAGTGTATCCATTTGGTTTTCAGTGCGTTCCAACTGCTCCTGTCGAGGCGGGTCTCTCCGATCGTGTCACCGTCGGCAACCATTTGATCAGTCCAGAAGTTTGTTGAACCTAATTTGATGAAGACTATCGCACTGTTTTATGCTTTAGGGACAAACCTAATTTCGAATCCAGCAAACGCCCGGAAGAGCAACGGCAGGAAAGTCTCGTGTCTTTCCTGTTCGCGGCACGCGAAGCGAACGGCGGTTGCTGCGCTTGCATCCGTTCTACGTTCTTCTACTGGTTTGCCGTTCGCACATGATGTGATCCGGGTCGAAAGATAACAATCCCGTCGCAAATAATCTGATCACATTCGCAAATAATGTGAGTTTGGCACTCTGGACAGCGTCAATTAATTCGAGCGAGAACCCGGGATGTTTGCAATCCGAGCGCTGGGTGAGTGCAATCCGTTGCAGCTAGTGTTCCTTGGTGCTTGTTGCCTTCAATTCAATCAGGAGCAGTTTTCAGAATGATCTCTTTGAAAGTTTGCAACGGAACCTGGCCAAGAACCTCTTAACGCAGATTTCTGGCCCTATCCGCAACTAACACACTTACCTTTTTCTTTTTGTTTCAGGCTCTTTGATCAGTGTAGCGGCTAAAGCCGTTTCAAGACTGCTCACGAGGTCGCGGTTGACCCCCTCCATCCTGATGTCCGAGTTGATCTGAAACGCCACTGTAATCCCGGACTGCGGATAGTGCCGTAAGCTTGAGACATATCCTGGAATCCAGCCTCCGTGCCCGTAGACCGGCCCTAGTGGCGCATCCGAATAAATCGCGACACCTCTGCCATAGAGTACACCCGGTATGCCCGGATCTACCGGTACGCCCGCCAGCAGCCGGTCCAGATAGGGTCCGTCCAATGCCTGCCCGGTAAAGAGGGCGTGCCCCCATCGCGCGAGGTCGAGCGACGTGGCGGCAAACCCTCCGCCCGTCCACTCAATAGCCGGGTTCCACAGCAGAGTCCCTTGGTCGTCCATCGTGCGGGGCGGCAAGCCGAAGGGGTTAGTTGCCTCGGTATACCCGACGGCCAGCCCTTGAATGTTCGTTCTGTCAGAAGGCGTCACCCCGGTCAGGGCAAGCGGGGTCAACAGCCGATTTTGCGCAAGGGTAAAGACATCCTCATCGGTGACCTCTTCGATCACCAGCCCCAGCAACAGATAGCCTGTGTCGCAATAGGACCAACCGGCTCCTGCCGGAAAGAGCGGGTCTGTGTCCAAGACCAGCGCGATGGCCTGTTCCGGTGAGGCCTGACCCGTCCTGCTCAATGCGATCAGAGTTTTGGCCGCACCCTCCATATGCACGTGGTCGGGTATGCCTGCGCTATGGGTTAGCAATTGCCCTAGCGTCAAGTCCTGTGCATTCGGAAGGCGGTGGAACCATGGCAGATGACCCAGATGGTCAGATACATGGTCCGTTTGATTGAAGAGCCCGTCGCGTTCCAGAGACAGGAACAAAGCCCCCCAGATCGTCTTGCCAATACTTGCCGCCAGCATTCGGCTGTCCGGAGTCATCGGTTTCTGCAACTCCACATCCGCAAACCCCACCGCGACCGACCCGGTTGTTCCGTCAGCCAGAACATAGGCGGCGGTTGCTCCGGGGAACCCGTAGTCGGCGCGAAACGCAGCGAGAACCTCTGTCAGTCTGGCATCCAGATCATCATTTGTCTGGGCCAGCGCGGCAGGTATGACAAGCAGGCTTAGCGCCAGTACGATGGGACCAAACAAGTGCATCATCAGTCTCGCTAACCGTGTATCACCTGTGTCACAGCACCTGTGTGGAACAGCATTGTGTCTCGGTTCCAGAATACGACCAGTCCTGTCACCACGATCAGAATCCATGTGTCATAGGGCTGGGCATCTGGCCAGAACGGTTTGATCAACTGCCAGTGAAACAGCATGGGCCAGAGCAAACTGCCACGACTTGAGTTGAAAATTGGCGTGACCAGAATGCTCAGTGTGATATTGCCCAGAAAGAAGGGCAAGAAGTTCCAATCCGCAAACACCACGCCGCACAGGAAGAAAGCGGGCAGTTGCCATAGGTCCCAGATCGCACCGATAATTGCCCGGGCCCAGACAGGGGCCATGCGCCGTTGCAGCAAGGGTTGTGCAAAGCCACGCCAGCCGAGCTCTTCTATTGGGCCGAGAAACAGCATCAGAAAAAACAGCGCCACCATGGATCCTGCTTCACCGAGCGGGATGGGGCCAGAACAGTCCCGCCTTTGATCAGCGAACCGAGGACAAAAACCATGGGGAGGCCGATCAGGATAACTACGGCCCATAGCGGCGAGCCACGCCACAGCAACAATCGGGACAGAAATAGTTTCAATCCGCGCAACCCTGCAAAGGCCAGCACCTATACAACAGCGGACAGAGCCGGGGCCCAGGTGGCCAGAAAGAACAACGGATGAGCGCCGCTAAGGGCACGGAACCTTGCGGTCGCCCAATCGGGGGCGGAGATATACATCCCAACCACGCCCCAGGTTACGGCAAAGGTCAGGGCGAAGAAACCCGTTAGCGTGGGGGGCGAAGTGGTGAGGGTTGTCAAGATATCTCTCCTTGTGGCCGGAAACCTCCAACAGATCAGAACGATCCCTGAGGCCCGATATCCCGGCGCAACAAGGCATGACTTACTTCACCACCTGCACCGAGTGCCCTGCCACTCCACGGTGCCTGACGCGACGAACTGCGCGGCCAGTTGCGACCCCATGTCGGTCAGATCGGTTTCAGGCCCCGCGAACC
>NZ_JBQFXP010000019.1:0-24696 GCF_056540905.1 Ruegeria sp. AL1 | reverse complement strand
TCACGCCCGGACTCCGCCCGTTTAAGCAGTTTATCCAGCTGGCGGGATAACCGCCTATCCAGTTTCGTCTATACAACTCTCAAAGAAATTTACACAGAACCCATCCGATCGACAACCGCACGATCTATGAAGGCGCCAAATCTACTTCAAAATTCGATATGTCCGGAAGTTCCCGTCAACCGATGACGGGTACGACGATTATAGTTTATACTTGATATCACAGATAATATCTCAGATAATCCATAAGACCTCAGCGCACGCGAAACCATGTACTGTTTTCCAAGAAGGGCAATATTCATTCCAAACCTGTAAGCCGAAACAAATTGTCTTCTGCAAGACTACGGTCTTGATCGCGTGGACAGGCACAGAGGAGCCCCTGCAGCGAGCGGCCCGCTACGAATATACGGCTAATTCATAGTGCTTTGCCAACGCGCTAACCGAATTTGTCACCAAGGTTCGAAGATGACAGGCAAGCCAACACTCTCGACCCGAACATTACACCCGACACAGTATCATGAGCAAATTGACAAGATGGAAGAACCCAACCTTCAGAAATTGAATGACTCGAAGGGCCATTTCTGGGGCTATCCCCGCCTCAAGGGAAGACCCGGAATTCGCAACTATCTGTTAATCCTAAATATAACGGGTCTGACGGGGCCGTCCGCTAGCGCGATATCGCGAGATCTGCGGGGCAGCTGCCTGATCTCCATGGATCACGGTCTGGCCATTTCTGGCCGGGGCGAAGAACCAGTCAATAACACAATCGCGAACCTCGCCCGCCATCCGAACGCCGGCGCAGTCTTGGTGCTCAGCGCACATTGCGACAAGGCAAACGAACTTCTGGCATCGCTCTCCGAAGATGGTCGCCCCACCTGTCTTGTAACACTTGAAGAAACGGGTCGTGACGCTCTTTCTTTTCGCACCGAGGCCGTCCGCGTGGGCGCTCGGCTCCTTTCGGAGATCTCAAAACAACAACGAGAATTATTTCCGTGGAATCGTTTATTCTTGGCTCTGGAATGTGGCATGTCCGACCCAAGCTCAAGCCTGTTTGCCAATCCGATTGTCGGGCATGTCGTCGATGCACTGGTGCAAGACGGGGGCGCAGCAGTATTTGGCGAAACGCTGGAATGGCTAGGCAGTGAAACTGCACTTGCGGAACGAGCGGTCTCAAAAGACATCGCGGAAAAGATCGTCCACGCCGTAAGGCGACGCGTGGAACAAGCTCGGAGCATTGGGGTTGATCTGATGGGAAACAATCCCAATCGCGCGAATATCGACGCGGGCTTGACCACGATTGAGGACAAGGCAATCGGAAGCGTAATCAAATCCGGGAGCATGCCGGTGAGCGCGTTTCTTGAATACGGCGATAATTATACTGGCAACGGCCTGGCAGCTATGGACGGGCCTTCTTACACACCAGAGTCCTTAACTGGTCTTGTCGCAGCCGGTGCGCAGCTTTCACTTTTCACCTCTGGCGTTGGAAATTCTTTCGCTGGACGCTTGGCCCCGTCGCTCAAGATATCTGCAAATCGCGAGACAGTCGAACGCCTACCGGAGCAATTCGATTTCTGCGCAGCTGAAGCCGTATCTCATCCTCAACGCACCGCGCAGATCGTGGACGAACTGATTACCCGGGTCTGCGAGGTCAGTTCAGGGGCTTTGACGTTTGGAGAAATTTTGGGCGAAGGGAATGAAGTGATCGCCCGTTTCGGAGAGACGCTTTGACCACAAAGCAGCCATCTCAAAGCAACGCGGTCATGGCCATTGTGTCACATGCGGCAGACTCAGTCGCGATTGTCCTGAAGGCAGTGTCCCCCGGACAATCCATAGTGTTGAGCGGCTGCGGAACGACCGACCACATCGTGGCGCGGGAGACCATTCCGGCCTTCCACAAGATTGCTTTGAAGGATTTCAATGCGGGAGACTTTCTAAGGCGCAGCAACGTAGCAATCGGCAAAGCAACCTGCACAATACAAGCCGGTGAGTTGGTGCACACGCACAATCTTGCAAGCCACTATGCGTGAACTGGCTATCGTGAAATTCCCAACACTCGCTTTTGCGAGTTCTCAAGGTGGCTTGTCAAAGCTGCCTGCGCGCTCGCCAGATTTCCCGCGATGACGTGTTCTAAGATCTCTACGTGCTCTTTAAAAACTTCTGCATCGCGTCCATCTCTCAAACGATATGCCAAACGAGAAAGGCGCAACCGATTTAGAACCCATTCAAAGAAATCGTTGGCCATCTCGTTGTCCAGTGACCGCACAAATAGCCAGTGCATTTCATGGTCCAGAGATGTCCGAAGATTGATTGCCTCAATTTCCAACTCCGTCGACGTATCCGGCTCGGCAAGGACCGCGTTGGTCCGCCGCAACAAGTCAATTGCGGGCGCATTGTCACCGAGTCGCATAAATTTTTCCAGCCCGGTCATCTCGAACATCAAACGCATCTGAAACGCGTTCTCCACCGTCTTTTCATCGACATCGAGAATTTTCACGCCACGTTGTGGGATCAGACGAACGACGGTTTCGGCTTCCAATCGTTTTAGCGCCTCGCGCATAGGCCCCATTGGGATGTCCAGCAACTCGCACAGTTCTCGCTGCGAGACCAGCTCACCCGGACGCAGTCGGGACGAATACAGATACTGCATGAACTTGGCGTGCGCCTCATTGCGCAATATGCGCCGCGGCGGTTTCCCGTTGTTCTGGGGTTTGCTGCCACTTGGATGCATTTCCGCTCCTCAACTGCAAGAGGTTGGTCCAATCCCATTTGCGCCGAAGCAAGAGCCAAGATCATGGTTCCCGGGCAAGGCGCTCTCCAGCGGATATATCTAACTCAGGAAAGTCCGTTCGTGAAGGCTAACCGGAGTTTTACGACGAAACCACAGTCCTTTGCATACTCTTGCTGCGTCGAAATTGCGCCTCCCCATTCTGATGAACCGGCTGTCAGCGTTCAGAAAATCGCTTCGTTGACATAAGAGATATCACTTGATATCTCATATTAGATTTTATCTGCTACAGGACTTATTTCAACACCGGCAGACATCAGAGTTCACGATCATGCGGGAGGAATGGGCATGAATCTTACGTCTTTCAGGAAACGCATAGGCCAGGTACTGACGGGGTCAGCCGTTGCCCTTACGGTCAGCACGGCGGCACTGGCTCAGCAGACGACATTGTCATTCCGCTTTAATGACCCTCAGACCGAAGGTGTCCTTGCGGCCATCGCGGAGTACGAGCAACAGAATCCGGACATCAAAATCGACTTCCAACAACTGACCTGGGGGGAAGCGCGGCAACAATATCTGCGCGAGTTTGCTGTGGGAGTTGGTCCCGATGTTGTCCATATCGCATTTGTCTGGCCCAAGAGCCTGGGTCGTTCAGGTGCCTTGCTGCCATTAAATGATCTGATCGAACAGAAATCACTTCATGCAGGGATCGACGATTTCGTGGCAAGGGACCTCGCACTTGATGAGGGTGTGCAATACGCCGTTCCTTGGACAACGGACACGTGGTCGATGATTTACCGCACCGACATTCTTGAAGAAGCGGGAATTACGGAGCTTCCCACAACTTGGGAAGAGCTTCAGGACGTCAGCCGACAAATCAAGGAAAAGACCGGGAAAATCGGCTTTGGAACGCCGCTTGGCAGCGCATCGACGAACACCATCTGGTTTCTTTCGAACTTTTACATGTGGTCAAATGGCGTCGGCCTGATGGTCGATGACGGCGCGGGCGGATACAAAGTTGGCGTGACCAAAGAAGATCTCGTCGACGTCATGACCTATTACAAAGCCTATCTTGACGATGATCTTGTCCCCGAGAGCTTCCTTGGTCTGAGCAGTTGGTTCGACCCTGTAATTATCGAAGGTCTGGCCGATGGCGACATCGCAATCGGAATTATGCCGCCGCCGAATTTGCGGGCCGTTGTCGCGAGTTACAATGAAAAGAACCCTGGCGCGGGCGACGACATACCATTTGAAACCGGATACACAATGACAGGCTCGTTCAAGCCACAGACCCACCTTGGTGGCAAGATGCTGGCTATCAATCCCAATACCGCCCATGCGGAGGCCGCGTTTGATTTTCTAAGCTTCATGACCAGCAAAGGCACCATGACTCAGCACTACAACAACGAGCTGCCCGCGCAGTATAGCCTCCTGAAGGATCTCGATGTTGAGCCATGGCTTGCCGGAAATATCAAACAGCTCAGCGAAAATGCCCGCGTTTGGGGTCCCTATGCGGAAGGACCAGTGACGATCCCGACGATGTGGAATGCGCTTGGGCGCGAGTTTGGTTCTGCCTTTGTCGGAGAGAAGACAATCGACGAAGCTGCATCCGACCTTCTGTCCACGCTGCAAGAAGAACTCGCGAAGGCTCAGTAGGTCAAACGTCGCAGGTTCATGGCAACCACACCATGAGACAGAGTGCGCCAGCTGTTTTCCAAGGCCCTGGCGCATTCGCTTCTTAACCGGAAAAGACCAAGTCAATGACAGAGCGCGCGGATCGGTTGTTTATCGCCAGCATGTTGGTGCCCACATTTTTCTTTATCGTTCTGTTCTACGGCTATCCAACGGTTTTCAACCTCCTGAACAGCTTTACCGATCTGACCTTGCTGAAGCTACGCGACGGCGGAAACTACATTGCCTTTGAAAACTATGACAAGCTGCTCAATGACCGGACGTTTGGAAATACGCTGTGGAACACGATCTACTGGCTAACCATCCTGCCAATCATTCTGAGAATTGTCTTTGGCTTTGCTTTGGCTCTGTTGCTAAATTCGAAGACGATCAAGAAATACAAACTCACCACGGTCTCGCGGGTGTGCCTGATCATCCCTTGGGCGACACCGCCGATTGTCGCCGTGGTAACGTGGCGGTGGTTGCTCGACGGGTCCGTTGGCGTCGTGAATGACTATCTAATAGCGCTTGGGATCGTATCAGAGCCGATCGCGTTCTTGGCCAACCCAAGCTTCGTCTGGCCATCGCTGGTTCTGATCATGGTATGGAACACTCTTCCATTTGTGACGTTTACCTTCCTCGCCGCGATGCAATCCATCCCCAATGAACTGCTGGACGCCGCAGAGGTTGATGGCGCAAATTACTTCAACCGGCTGATCCACGTGGTCATACCCCATCTGAAGCCAACATTCGTCGTCATGACGCTGATGCTGGTGTTCTTTTCGTTCAATAACTTCGTGTATGTCTGGCTGGCGACCGGCGCGGGCCCCGGTCTTATGACAAACGTCCTGGCAACCGAAATCTATATTCGTGCCTTCGTTGACCTGAACCTTGGGCTAAGCTCTGCGGTCGGCATGGTAATGGCAGCGTTCATGATGGTTATAACGTATTTCTACTATCGTCATGTGGCCCTTCGCCAGTTCCGGGACCTCTTCTGATGGATCAAAGCATGCGCCAAAGCCCCGGTTCCGACGCCGCCCACAAGTTCCGCGATAAGCTGACCGAAGGGGTGATCCTGATTGTCACTGTGGCGGCTCTTTTGTTCTTTGTTGCTCCGGTGCTTTGGATCCTGAACGCGTCTTTCAAAAGCGAAACCTCGCTTTTTTCGAAAGGCGCCACTCCGTACACGTTTGAAAACTACCAGTTGATTTTCTCGCAGGGCTTCGCGCGCTTGGTCTTAAACAGTGTGGGGCTTTGCCTGATCTCGACCCTCATTTCGACCTTCATTGCTGTCATGTCAGCCTACGTCTTCTCGCGCATGAAATTCCGCGGCAAAAAGCTGATTTTTGGGACGGTTCTGACCGGGCAGATGTTCCCGTGGGTCATACTGGTGACACCGGTGTTCATCATGTTTGCCAGAATGGGTTTGCTGAACTCTTACATGGCGATGATCTTTGTTTATGTCGCGATCAGTTTGCCATTCTCAATCTATCTTCTCGTGGGATACCTTGAATCGATACCTCATGAAATTGACGAAGCGGCGATAATGGACGGGTGCCCAAGGTTCTGGATCATCTGGAAGATCATTTTCCCGGTGATCATGCCCGGTGTGGTGGCCACGGCGACCTATGCATTTCTTTTGATGTGGCAGGAGTTTCTATTCGCGCTGGCAATCCTGACCGCAAAAGAACTTAAAACCCTGCCACTTGGGATCAGCCAGTATTTCGGAACCGATACAGTAAGTTGGGGAGCGGTTTTGGCGGCCTCGGTCGTCACCACGCTGCCCGCCCTTTTGCTGTTCATCCCGTTCCAGAAGCGATTGACGCAAGGATTGGCTGCGGGTGCGGTTAAAGGCTAGGACAATAATCTGATGGCACAATTAGAGCTCAACAACGTCGTCATGCGATACGGGGCCCACGAGGCGTTGAAAGGTATCAGTGCCACCGTGGACTCCGGCGAATTCATTGTTGTGGTCGGGCCGTCAGGATGCGGGAAATCCAGCCTTTTGCGCGCCATCGCCGGTCTTGAGCGGATCACCTCGGGCGACATCCTTCTGGACGGATCTCCAATCCACAACGTGCCCGCTGCGAAGCGCGGCCTTGCGATGGTCTTTCAAAGTTACGCGCTTTATCCGCAGAAAACGGTGGCGCAGAACATGGCCTTTGCGTTGCAGATGGCCAAGGCGTCAAAGGATGAAATCGAACGGCGCGTGGCAGATGCGGCGCGGATTTTGCAGGTCGAGGAACTTCTTGATCGCAAACCGGGACAACTTTCAGGCGGGCAGCGTCAGCGCGTTGCGATCGGGCGCGCGATCGTGCGCGAGCCCAAGGTGTTCCTGTTTGATGAACCGCTCAGTAATTTGGACGCCGCCCTGCGCGTCGATATGCGCGTCGAACTGGCAAGCCTGCACAAATCACTCAGCGCGACAATGATCTATGTGACTCACGATCAGGTCGAGGCCATGACGATGGCAGACCGCGTTATCGTGCTGAACCAGGGTGAGGTCGCGCAAATCGGGGCGCCCCTGGAACTTTATGAAAAACCAAAAGATTTGTTTGTCGCCGGTTTCATCGGATCGCCGAAGATGAATTTCGTCCCGGGGACTGTCGATCAGGTTGACGGCAACAGCCTGGCAGTTTCGATCTGCAATGGCGCTTTCAGGTTCGAACGTCCCATTCAGGGGGCCAAGCTGGAAAGCGGTGAAAGCCTGACAACGGGGATCCGACCCGAGAGCATTGAATTATCCGACGCGACCGCTGACCCGCACCTGAATTTCAAGGTATCATTGGTCGAGCATCTGGGCGATGAATCCATCGTCTACGGCACATTGGACGATGGGCAGCGATTGGTCGTTAAGACCGCCAAACGCGCAGACTGGCGGGATGGGGAAACCATAAAGGCGGTTCCCGATCCTGAGAAAATACACCTGTTCGGCAAAGATGGTTTGGCAATAACCGGGTGAACACCGGCCCTGGCAAGTACGGTAAAACACATTGCTACGCGCATTTCCGAATACCGCTATCTGCGACACGAACGCGGCGTCGTGGGCCAAAACGGCACGGCCCGAATTCTTAATCTGTGAGACTTTCAATTAAAGGAGGGATTTAAGATGCCAACAGTCTTCATAACGGGTGCCAACAGCGGGTTGGGACTGGAGTTTGCCAGGCAATATGCAGAAGCAGGCTGGGAGGTCATTGCGACCTGCCGCAATGTGACCCCGGAGGACGATCTTGCCGATGTAGGCGCCCGCATCATGAAGATGGACGTGTCAAACCCTGACACGGTGACCAAGGTGCAGGCCGAACTGGCCGGGCAAAGCATCGACGTCCTGATCAACAACGCCGGACAGATGGGTGACAATACAAAGTCCGCCCTAACGGCGCCTCTCGAAGATTGGACGACTGTTTTTCGGGTTAATGTCTTGGGACCCGCAATCGTGACGCGGGCCCTCGTGCCAAACCTCAGATCCGCGCCAAAACCGGTGGGAGCTACGCTTGGAAGTTACGCCGGTATCTACCCGCTGATGACAGCGCCCGGAAATGTTATGTACCAATCGACCAAGGCTGCTGCCCACGCCGTTACCAAATCTCTGGGCGCAGAACTGGCCACAATGGACATCTCTTATTTTTCACTAAGACCAGGGCCTACAAAAACAAGAATGCTGCCCGGGGGCGAATTCGAAACCTCGGACTCTGTTCGCCTCATGCGTGATGTAATCAGCGGGGCAAGCATTGAGTGGGCCGGTCAGTTCATTGATCGTTCAGGCGAAGCCATATCGTACGAAGATGGCCGTATTGGCATTGAGGAAGGGGCGAATTAACGACGAGTTACTGCCCCCCATGGTCATAGTCACGCCATCCTGCGGCACGCCAACCGCGTTACTTTTGGGTCGTTCTGGTCTTTCTGGCCTCGCCGACTAAGGCAAAGCACGTGTAAATGTCTCATATTTACGGGGCATGGTAATTTTGGTCTGCTCGCAGGTCCCAGCGGTAAGTATCCAAAGGCTCTACGCTTTTGGCCCATTTTTTAAAAGAAGTTTGTCCGCCCGGCACCGCTCAATCCGGTGCGCGATGTCAGACGGGTCCCAGTCGTAAAGGGCAAGCCTCCGCAAAGGTCTTGTCAGAAGAATTTGGGTTGAGGCGCGCAGGGGGGTTCTGTCGCAAACTATTTAGAAGGCAGAGCATCAGTGGTGTTGGTGAGCTGTTTATCCTGCCAGTTGGATGAACTGCTGAAACGGAAGGAGTCCGGACGTGATTTGACTTTTGCGGATCATGTTGACCAATTCTATGCCTGCCAGGACAGATGTGGCTGCCGCGAAAGATTTGAATCCCAGCATGAGTCTGATCCTTCGTTTGATGAAGCGGTGATCCTGTTCAATGATGTTATTGAGGTATTTTCGCCTGACCATTTCAATCGGGATGTGACAACCAAAGCTCTTGAGCATCTTGTTGATCGCCTTGATACCAGAGATGTTTGCCCCGCTTTTGTCTATAACAATTTTGCGTGGGAGCCCGTTCGCTTCGAGCGCACGAGCGAAAAACTTTGTGGCAGCGGCCTTGTTTCGGCGCTTGGACAGCGTGAAGTTCAGTGTCTTGCCTTGTTTGTCGATCGCTCGATAAAGATAAACCCATGCGCCTTTCACTTTCGCATAGGTTTCATCCATGCGCCACGAACGGCCTGCGGGACGCTTTCTATACCGCGCTGTTTCAGCAATGAGACCGGCATATCGGTTCACCCATCGGTTCAGAGTCGCGTGGTCCAGATCAACGCCACATTCCGCCATGATTTCTTCCAGATCCCGGTAGGAAACACCGTAGCGAAGGTAGAAGAAAACCGCGTACAAGATCACGTCTTTCGGAAAATGCGCGCCCTTAAATGAAATCGCCACGGCCTGCTCCTGTCATGTTCCAATACGCGCTACCAGAAATGCACTTGAACTGACAGGTAGGGGCGAAGTTTGCGACAGAACCTCTTTAGGCTATGGCTTTGCGGCGCGTTGGTTTCCTGGTTCGAATACGCCAGATTCGTGCCATTGCCTGCCCGTGGGTTACCGCAGACCGTTCCAAGGCGCCTTATCCGCGACGTCTTCGATCTTATACCCCATCTCTCCGACGCATGGCCCCAGAATGGCCAATAGCGTCGAGTCGCTGTCGCCGATGTTGAACGTGGCGTGGACCACATCAGCTCCGATAAAAACCGAATCTCCCGGGCTCATAACCCGTTTTTCCTCGCCAAGCCACTGCTCGACCTTGCCCGCGACGCAATAGATGACCTCTTCCTGATCGGGATGTTTATGAAAATCGTGGCCATGACCGGGCGCAAGGCTGACCTCGATCACCGTGAGTTGCCCAGCACCAGTTGCGGGTGGGTTGCTCATCCATTTTAACTTGCCCCAATCGAGCGTTTCCTGTGGCGTGTCTGCCGAAAGCATGAATTTTCCGATCATAGAAATTCTCCGATAGTTTTCTGGTTGCGCAACAGTCCTGAACGTTGGCGTTTGGTCGTCAAGCCGCCCCTCTGGAGCGTTCAGTACCACGCCGCAGTTTGCCGAACTCGGCGGTCTGGGCTGTGATGGCCCGCTCGGTGGGCAGTCGCTCCATGGATGACGCACCATAAAAACCGTGGCAATCGGGGCAGAGGTCAAGGAATTTCTGCGCGTCCTCAGGTTCTGCCAGCGGACCGCCATGGCAGATAAAGATCAGGTCATCGCGATAGGCCCGCGCAGCTGCCGCCCATTCGTCATAAAGCCGCGCACATTCTGAAATATCGGGCGCACTGTCTCCGGCGCCGATTGATCCGCCCGTGGTAAGGCCAAAATGCGCCACGATCACATCCGCGCCCGCCTTGGCCATTTCGGCGGCGTTGTCAGCGCTGAATACATATGGCGTGGTCAGCAGGTCTCGTTCGCGGGCCTTGGCGATCATCTCGACCTCCATGTCATAGGACATGCCGGTCGCCTCAAGCTCGCGCCGGAAGCGTCCATCGATGATGCCCACGGTGGGAAAGTTCTGAACACCGGCAAAACCCATGGCGGCCAGATCGTCCAGAAACTTGTCCATGATGCAGAACGGGTCGGTGGCGTTCACACCCGCCAGAACGGGTACGTTTCTGACAACAGGCAGCACTTCGCGCCCCATGTCCACGACGATCTCGTTGGCGTTGCCATATGACATATACCCCGCCAGCGACCCGCGGCCCGCCATGCGATAGCGGCCTGAATTGTAAATGACGATCAGGTCGATGCCGCCAGCCTCTTCGCATTTGGCGGACAGGCCGGTGCCTGCTCCGCCGCCGACGATCACCTTGTCTGCTGCGATTTTGGCCCGCAGGCGGCCAAGGATTTCTGCGCGTCCCGTGACTGCCATCTCAGGTATCCTTCTTTACATAGATTTCGTTGAAATTGTTGATCGCGGCCTCGGCAAAGGCGGGATCATTGATATGCAGGTCCAGCTCGACCAGTTGCCGGTCGTGGGTCTGGACCACCGTGTCGCGCAGCGCCTGGAACAGCGCCTCGTTGGCCGCCGGATCGTGGAAAGCCCCGCCTTCGATATCCAGCGCCGAGACACCACGCAGGGGCAGCAGGAACCGCACCGGTCCGTCGCAGGCGTTCAGCTTGTTGCCGATCCATGTGCCGATCTGCGCGCATTCCTCGGGCGTCGATCGCATCAGCGTGACCTGCGCGTTGTGGTGATAGAAATTGCGGTCTTTGAACTGCGCGGGCACCGACTCGGGCGCCCAGAAATTCGCCATGTCCAGCGCCCCACATGAGCCCACATAAGGCAGTTTGCTGCGCGCGATACTGTCGAGGCGTTCTTCGCCCGCGCTGAGGAAGCCGCCCACGATCAGGTCGCAGATCTCGGTCGTCGTGATATCCAGCACACCCGCCACGTCGCCCTGATCGACCAGTTGCTCCATCGACCGGCCACCGCTGCCGGTGGCGTGGAACACGAGGCAATCGTAATCGCCGGACAGCCCTTCGGTGATGACTTGCACGGCGGGCGTGGTGACACCGAACATCGACAGAACCAGCGCGGGGCGGTCATCTGTGGCATCGGGCACCTCATTGGCCATCATGCCCGCCAGCGCATGAGCCGCGTTGCCCAGCAATTTGCGCGACACGCGGTTGAGGCCCGAGACATCCGTCACCGGGTGGAACATATTCACATCCGACGCGCCCACATAGGCCGAGACATCGCCCGATGCGAGCGTCGAGACCAGCACCTTGGGCACGCCGATGGGCAAAGCCTGCATGGCCGGAGCAATAATCCCCGACCCGCCCGAGCCGCCCAGCCCAATGATGCCGCCAAGATCGTCGCGGCCCAGCACAAAGGCCGTCAGCGCGCGCGACATCTCGGTCACAGCCTGCCCCCGGTCGTTCACGAACACCGCAGCCGGACCGTCAGGATGGCAGGCGGCGACGCTGGTGGCAGTTACATCCATGCCAGCCTCGCCGCCTTTGGTGCCGACATTGACCAGTACGGTTTCCATCCCCGCCGCGTCGATCAGGTCACGCACATAACGCAGTTCCGGCCCCTTGGTGTCGGCGGTGCCGATCACGTAAGCTCTTTTTGTCATCCTCTCTCCCTTTCTCAGCCCGACTGCCCGGGTTCCAGCCCCAGATGGCGCTTTTGCATCGCCGGATCGTTTTCCAGGGCCTCTGGTGTCATACGCTCGACAACTTCTCCGCCAACCATGATGGCCACGTCCTGCACGGCGGCCAGCGCCGCATGCATGTTCTGTTCGACCAGCAGCACCGCAATACCCTCGCTTGCGATCAGTTCGATCAGATCAATCACGTCCGAGACAATCGCCGGGGCCAGCCCCTCGGTCGGTTCGTCCAGCACCATCAGGCGCGGGTTCAACAGCAGCGCGCGGCCAATCGCCAGCATCTGCTGTTCCCCGCCCGACAGGCGGTTGCCCAGATTGCGGCGACGTTCCTTGAGGCGCGGAAAGATCTCGTACACCCGGTCAACAGACCACGCGCCGCCCTTGCGTTCGACGATCTTCAGGTGCTCTTCGACGGTCAGAGACCGGAACACCCGCCGCCCCTGTGGCACATAGCCGATCCCCATCTGCGCGCGCTTTTCGGGCGGCAGGCCGGTCATGTCGGTGCCATCGAACCGGATTTCCCCTGCCGAATGCGGGTGCAGGCCCATGATGGCGTTGCACAGGCTGGTCTTGCCCATGCCGTTTCGACCCAGAATGCCAAGCGGGCGGCTGCCTACCGTCAGGTCGACGCCGTGCAGCACGTGGCTTGAGCCATAGCGCAGGTCCAGCCCGCGAATATCCAGCAAGTCAGTGGCCATGCGCACCTCCGATGTAGACGCGATGCACGTCTTCGTTGCGCATGATGTCGTCGGGAGAGCCCTCGGCCAGCATCCGCCCGTTATACAGGACCGAAACGCTTTCCGAGGTCTGCAAGGCAATATCCATATCGTGTTCGATCAGCACGACCGTCACATCCTTGGGCAAAGACATCAGCAGCGCGCTGAGCTTCGGACGTTCAGCAGGTGACAACCCCGCCGCCGGTTCATCCAGCAGCAAAATCTTCGGGTTTTCAGCCAGCGCAATTCCGATCTCCAACTGTCGCCGTTGCCCGTGGCTGAGTTCCGAGGTTTCGCGGTCCAGCACATCGGTCACGCCAGCCACTTCGGCCAGACGCTCGACCTCGGCCAGCCGGTCATCGCCGGTCCGCAAGGGCAGCACCTGCCGCCAGCCGCCGCGCACCCCGGCCACGGCCAGAAACAGCGTGTCGCGCACGGTCAGGCCGTTGAATAGATGGGCGTGCTGATAGGTCCGGCGCAGCCCGCGTTGAATTCTCTTGTTGATTGGCTCGCGCGTCACGCTGTCGCCAAACAGGGTGATCTGGCCAGTCGTGGCGCTGGTATCCCCGGTCAGCACGTTGAACAGGCTGGTCTTGCCCGCCCCGTTCGGCCCCAGGATCGCGCGCCGCTCGCCGGGGCGGACGGTTAGGTCGATATCCTGCACCGCCCAGAACCCGCCGAAGCGTTTGCCAATGCCCCGGACCTCCAGGGCATTGGCGGTGTTATGTGAGTGGTTTACGGGCACGAAGGGTTGTCCCGGCTGACTGGCCCCGAGGCCAGGAACGCCTCTTCGTCCTGACCAAGAAGCTGATCGACATCGCGTACGACCTTGACCACGCGGTTGCCCAGCGTGCCGTCTTCGCGTTCGAACACTTCGGTCACAAAGTTGTCGACGACGCCGTTGCGGTTCTTGTCCAGCCGCATGGTGCCGCCGGTCGGGGTTACAAAGGTCAGGTTAGTAAGCGCTTCGCGGAACGCTGCCTGATCGTTGGACAGATCACCATCGACTTCATCCAGCGCCAGCAGACCTGCTTTTGCCGCCATGTAATAGTGATGGGCAAAGATCGAAGGCGCCGAGAAGCCATCCGGGAAGGCGTCAGTGTAGCTGGCCGAGAACTCTTTCCACTCGGCACCGTCATAATCACTGACGGTCGGGGTGCCCGCAGGCGCGCCCACCAGAAGTTTCTTGAAGGGGCCTTTGCTGTCCAAGATCGACTGGTCAATGGTGATCGAGCCGCCGATGATCGGCTTGTCACCGCCTGCCTGGCTGTATTGGGTCAAAAAGTTAACAGCGTCCGCGCCACCCAGGGCCACGAAAATCGCGTCGACATCCTGCGGGATCGAGTAGACAACCGAGGAGTAGTCCTTGTTGCCGATCGGGGTCCAGAACTTCTCGGGCACCTGACCGCCTGCCGAGCAGAACTCGGACATGAAGCCCAGAACCTGAGTGTAGGGGAAAGAATAGTCTTCGGCGATCACGGCCACGGATTTGTAACCCATGTCGTTATAGGCATAGTCACCAACGCCAACCATCCACTGCGCACCATCGCCGCCAAAACGGAAGAAGTTTTCAGAGCTGTCGCGCAGCGTCGTGTCTTGTGCCGCTGACGAGCCATTGATGAATGTCACGGCAGGGTAGGATTTCGACAGGTCGCGCAGGGCGAGACCTTCAGAACCCGAAAGAGGGCCGACGATGATGTCCACGCCGTCCTGTTCGATCAGCTTGCGCGCCGCGTTCACTGCGCTGTCGGGGCTGGCGTCGGACGACATGGTGATGACTTCGATCTTGTTGCCGTCAACCCCGCCACCGGTCTCCAGAACCGCCAGTTCCGCGCCGCGGATACCGTCCTGACCCAACGCGGCAAATGCGCCTTCGAGGATCGAGATCACGCCGATCTTGACGTCTTCGGCAGATGCAGGCACCGCCATTACGCTAAGCGTCAGCGCGGATGCAGCCATTTTGAGCTTATTCATTTTTAAGGTTCCTCCCTATGAGTTTGCTCAGACAGTTGATTTTTCTTTGATTTCAGGACGGCGCAGCCGCGCCATCCAGTCGCTTGCCAGTTGTTGCAGCCCGCCCGGGGCCACGATCACGATCAGCAGTAGCACAACGCCGATCAGCGTGTTGAACCGCTCGCGGTCGATCAGGTCGACGGCGAAGGTGTCCAGCAGGACAAAGACCACCGCGCCCACAAAGGCTCCGCCCGGATGGCGCAGGCCCCCGATGACCGAGATGATCAGGATGTCGATGATGGGCCCCAGACCGACCGAGAAAGATGAGATGCGTTCCTGATACCAGACGTTCAGAATGCCTCCGGCCCCGGCCAGCAGGCCCGAGAAGGCAAAGGCGGCAACGATAGGCGTGGTAACGGAAATCCCCAGCGCCAGCACACGCCCCGGCGCGTCGCGCACCGCCTGAATGGTCAGGCCCAGCGGCGAGCGGACAAAGCCGCTGACCAGTGCAAGCGCCAACGCGGCCATGCCCAGAGACAACAGGTACAGCGGCAGCGGGTCACGCAGGCTGAAGCCCGCAATCTGCGGCGCGCGGACGCCGGAAAAGCCGGTCCAGCCATTGAAGAAGGTATAATTCTGGCGGGTAAAGTAGAAGAACGCCACCCCAATCGCCAGCGTGATCATGATGGCGTAAATCCCGCGCGACCGGCGCGCGATCAGGCCGACAAGAGCGCCGGAAACGGTCGCAAGGATCAGCGCCAGCGGGATCGAGACCCAGAACGGCAGCGGAACCCCGATACCCACCGTATTGGGGCCAAAAAACGCGATGGTATATCCCGCAATCCCGGCCATGGTTGCCTGCGCGAACGAGACAACGCCCAGATAGGTGGCCAGAAAGCTGAGGCTCAGCGCCATGATCCCAAGGATCAGCGACCGCGTGGCGACCTGCGTCAGCCAGAAGTCGTTCAGCGCAAAGGGCAGGATCAAAAGCGGGACAAGGATCAGCGCCTGTTTCATTGCTCGGCCTTTCCCAGCAGACCCTGCGGCCGCACCGCCAGCACCAGCACCATGATCGCAAAGGTGAACACGACGCCGTAGGTGGGCGCATAGGCCAGCCCGTATTGCTCGGCCAGACCAACCAACAGCGCGCCCAAGGCGGCCCCTCCGATCGAACCCATGCCGCCGACGATCACCACCACCAGCGAGGACAGCAGGAACTGCAGATCCGTCCCCGGCGCAATCGACAGCGCGCTGGCGGCGACGACCCCGGCCATTCCGGCCAGCGTGCCGCCCAGGGCAAAGACAAGAACAAAGATGCGGTTGATCGGATAGCCCAAGGCCCGCAGCATGTCTTGATCGTCCACACCCGCCCGGATCACCGCGCCAAACCGCGTCCGTTGGATCAGGAACCACAGGCCAATTCCGACCACCAGCGCAAAGCCCATCAGCGCCAGACGGATATTGGCATACCCCACGCCCAGAACCGGCAGACGCTGCCCTCCGGCCAGGGCATCGGGCAGCTCGACCTGATAGGTCAGCCCGCCCCAATACCACAGCATCAGATCGGCCATGATGATCGAGATCGCAATCGAGGCAAGCGTCTGGCGCAGCTCATCCCCCTGCATCCAGCCCAGAATGCCGGCCTGCACGATGGCACCGGCCAAAGCCGCCGCCAAACCTCCGCCAAGGACACCCAGACCCCATGAGCCAGTGACGTCGACAATGCTGTAACCGACATAACCACCCAGCAGCAGCAACGCCCCATGGGCCATGTTCACCGTGCGCATCAGCCCAAAGATCAGGCTGAAGCCGCTGGCTGCCAAAAAGTAGAGCGCTGCAAGCGTCAGCCCATTCAGGGTGACGATCAGAAATAAGGTCATGATTCCTCCCGTTGAGACGACAATGTCCGAATTTCAGAAATCGGCACAGCATTGGGTTCATTTCCGGTGAAGAAAAATACCTCTATTTTACAACTGTTTAATGCCCTCATATGCTCAGTAGCTTTTGAGATAGTAAGAAAAAATGAGAAATAGCTTCTCAAACACGGAAATCTCTTCCTATACAGAGTCATGCAAAACCTGACACTGACTGGCACGCCTTCTGCCGACCCGGACCAGATCGACCGCATTTACTGCCCTGCTTTGGGTGGTCTAAGTGTTTCTCAGGCAGATTTGGCCTTCGTAATGCCCCGGCTTGACCACAACCGCGTGCTGCGTGAAACGCCGAAACAGGGCGACTGGGCGGCCATATTGGCCAGTGATCCGTTCGGGTCCGAGGCGACCATGCTCTCGCAACTTTACGAGAAAGGGTATCGCGGTGTGGTGAACTGGCCCTCTTCGATCCTGCTGGATGGCAGTTTGCGCCAGTCGATGTCGACGATCCCAGCCTCGCCTGAGTTTGAATACGCGTTTCTGGCCCGCGCCAAGGCCGCCGGATTTCAGACGCTGGCTTTCTTCATCTCGCTGGCGCAGGCCCGCGCCGCAGTAAAGGCCGGGCTTGACCAGCTTGCCCTGCACCCCGGCCTGCTGGATGTGGACAGCCCTGACAGCGGCGCACTTGTTTTGGGCTCATTGCAAAGGGTGATCGAAACGATCCGGGACGAGGCAGAGCAGGTCAGCGTGTTTGCCTATACCTCGGCATGGCACGAACGCATGGTTCCGCTCAGCACGCTTGATGTGGATGGTCTGATCTGGTGCGAGGGCACGGCATGACAAATCGCGAAAAGAACTTTCTGTTTGCTGCGGTTGTTGGCTCGGGCCTGACGGCAAAGGCGGCAGACAAGGCCGGGGCCGATTACCTGCTGGCGTTGAACGCGGGGCGTTTCCGGGTGCAGGGTGCCTCGTCCCTGACCAGCTTTCTGCCGGTCCGGGCCGCCAATGACTGGGTCATCGAATTTGCCGAACGCGAGATGCTGGGCCGTTGTTCTGCGCCGATCTACGCGGGGTTCTCGGTTAGTGATCCCGATCTGGACATCGGCGATCTGGTGCAAAGAACCAAAAGGCTTGGCTTCTCAGGCGTCTGCAATTTCCCGTCAACCACGCTGATCGACGGACGGCTGGGCGCATTGATGGAGCGCGAGGGGTTGGGGTTCGACCGCGAAATCGCGCTGGTGCAGGAGGCGGCGGCGGCCGGTCTGGGCACCTTCGTCTATGTCCACACCAACGCGCAGGCCCGCAGGATGGTCGATGCAGGTGCGACGGCCATCTGTGTAAACGTGGGCTTTACCAGCGGCGCGACGGGCGTGAGCACACACCTGACACTGGAAACCGCAGCGGCGCAGATCGAGCGGGTTCTCGACGGCGTACCAGCCTCGGTCGACAAACTGTGCCACGGCGGCCCCATCACCTCGCCCGAAGAGGCGCTGGCCATCACCCGTATCTGTGGTGTGCAGGGGTTTGTTGCGGGTTCGACGCTTGACCGGCTACCGGTCGAGCAAACCCTTAGCGAAGTCACCAAAGGCTTTACCGCGATCCCCAGCCTGACGCGCATAAAGCAGGTCCCCTCGAACACCGTAAATGATCTGGTGGGCTCGTCTTATGCCATGCAGATGATCCGCGAAGAACTTGATGATCTGGCCTATGAAGACATTCCGGTTCTTTTGATTGGCGAGACCGGGACGGGCAAAAGCCGCGCAGCCCTTAGGCTGCACGAAGCGGGGCCTAGTGCCCGGCGGCAACCCGTGGTCGTGGATTGCCCGGCCCTGGGCGGTGAGGAATGCGGCGTGCATTTGCTGGGCAGAGCGCCCGGCGCGTTGGGCAGTACTGGCACCCAACGCGGCGCATTGGAGCAAGCGTCGGGCAGCACCATCATCTTTGACGAAATCACCGCATTGCAGCCCGAGCATCAGGGCAAGATTCTGAAATTCACCGATGAAAAGACGGTGCAGCGGATCGGGGACCATACGCTCAGACGCGCGGACGCCCGGATCATCTCGACCACAACACAGGATCCGATTGGCCAGATCGACAGGGAAACGTTTCGACAGGATTTGTATTACCGGATTTCCGGCCATGAAATCACGCTGCCCCCGTTGCGCGACCGCGTTGACGATATCCCAGAACTTGCCATGTACCTTGGCCAGCAGGTCAGTGGCGAGCCCCCGAAGTTCTCGAACGCTGCGTTGCGGCTGATGCTGGAACACGAATGGTCCGGAAATGTGCGAGAGTTGCACCACGCCGTCCAACGCGCGGTGCGCAGGTCGTGCGGAGCGACGATCGACCTCAAGGCGATCGACTTTCTGCGCCGAAAACCAGCAGGCGCTCCGAAGGTGCAGACGGATGAAACACTGGTACGGGTCGCCATGTCCGAGCGGGACTGGATTGCGGAGGCACTGGCCCGAAATGGCTTTCGCCGCGCGCAAACTGCCGAGGAATTGGGAATGACCACGCGCACGCTTTACAACAAAATCAAGAAGTTCGGCCTTCAGGCCTGAGCCGGCCGGGGGGCTAAAACTTCCTGCGCAAATGCCAGAAATAGCAGCTTGAATGACCTAAGAAAAAAATCCTTGACGCTTCACCAACGGGCGTGGTTTCGTATATGAAACGATTTCAAACGACTCGTTAAGAGCGGCGAAGGGAGGCGCTGTAATGACGAAAGTGCAATCGGCATTGCGCGCGCAGCGCGGAACGGAAAGCCAGATCACCCTGTCTCTGAGCGGGATCGGCATGTCATTTTCGGGCATTTCGGTGCTGCGTGACGTGGACCTAACCTTTGATGGCGGTGAAATCCATACGCTGATGGGGGAAAACGGCGCGGGCAAAAGCACGCTGGTCAAGATCATCAGCGGCGTGCAGAAGCCGACATTCGGCACCTTCCAGATCGACGGTGAAACGGTCGCATTCGACTCGCCGCGCGATGCGGAAAACCATGGCATCGTCATCATGCATCAGGAACTGAGCCTGATCCCCGAAATGACCGTGGCCGAAAATGTTCTGCTGGGGCATGAGCCGCGAAAATTCGGCACCTTTATAGATCGCAAGGCGCTGCGGCAGAGGGCACGGCAGGCTCTGTCGCGGTTTGGCTTCACGCTGGATATCGACACCCCGGTCAAGGATCTGCGTGTAGGCGAGCAACAGCTTGTCGAGATCGCCCGCGCCCTGCTGATGAACGCGCGGCTGCTGATCATGGATGAGCCGACCTCGGCCCTTTCGCAGGCGGAGGCGGATATTCTGATGGAGGTCGTGCGCGATCTGGCGCTTCAAGGCGTCGCGGTCGTCTATATCTCACACCGGATGGATGAGGTGTTCGAAATCTCGGACCGCGTCACGGTTCTGCGCGATGGCAACCTGATCGGCACGCGGCTGGCCTCCGAGACCACGCCGGCAGAGCTGATCCGTATGATGGTCGGGCGCACGGTCGAGATCAACGCGGTTGACCGCCAGACCCCGGCCACCGACGAGGTCGTGCTACAGGTCGAAAACCTGTCGGCCTGGGCGGGCCATCGCAAGGTGCTGGACGATGTCTCGTTCGATCTGAAACGCGGAGAGGTGCTGGGCGTCGGCGGCCTGTTGGGTGCTGGCCGTACCGAGCTGCTTGAGACGCTTTTCGGGGCGCGCGGTGAATCCTATCGAGGCGAAATCACGCTGGAAGGCAAGCCCCTGCGCCCAGTCAAACCGCAGGATGGGGTGCGCAACGGGCTGGCGCTGATTACCGAGGACCGCAAGGGCAACGGGTTGATCCTGGATCGGTCGATCGCCTCGAATGTCGCCCTGCCTCTGATGCCGCTGCAATCGCGTTTTGGCCGCTATTCCGAGGCCGAACAGCGCAAGCAGGCCCTGAAGGCCATCGAAACGCTCAAGGTGGCGGCCACCGGACCCGAGCACGCCGTCGGCAATCTGAGCGGCGGCAATCAGCAAAAGGTGGTTCTGGGCAAATGGCTGGCGACCCAGCCGCGTGTTCTGCTGCTGGATGAACCCACACGCGGCATCGATATCGGTGCCAAGGACGAGATTTACGATCTGGTCGGACGGCTGGCGGATCAGGGCATCTCGGTCCTGTTTGCCAGTTCGGAACTGTCGGAATTCATGGCCGTCTGCGATCGCATGATCGTGCTGTGCGAAGGGCAACTGGCCGGAGAGCTTTCTCGCGAAGAAATGACCGTAGATTCGATCAAGGCTCTGGCGATGCAGTTCCGCTGACCGCCGCGACCTCAACATGAGAAAAGATATGACCGTTATGGAACCCAACAGCCAGACAGTGAAACAGGAACATCCCGGCACCGCGATGTTCATGCGGCTTCTAAACAAGACCAAGCTTTACTGGGGGCTGTTCGCGCTGATCCTGTTCGGGGCGCTGACCTCGCCGCTGTCATCCAAGGGCAACAACATCTTTCTGTCTCTGGGCAACCTGACGGACATCCTGCGCCAAGTCTCGGTCACGGGGATCGTGGCGGTGGGGATGACGATGGTGATCTTTATCGCCGGAATCGATCTGTCCGTTGGTTCGGTGATGGCCTTGGGCACCGTGATCTGCGCCATGCTGCTGACGCAGGAAGGCTGGACGGCGGCCAGTTATTTTGGTGTACCCGCAACAGGTGTGGTGCTGTTCGTCTGTATGGCGGCGCTGATCTATTTCGTGCAAAGCAACCTGAACCGCAGCTCGGACAATCCGACGGCCAGTGCGCCCTCGCGGATGCTGAGCCGTCTGGTAGCGGCGGCCATCGCCATTGGCGTCATGGTCTGGCTGGCCGGTCAGGTGATGCCGAAATTCGGCGTGCTGGCGGTGCTGATCGTGGTGCCCTGCATCGGCGCTGTCATGGGCACGGTAAACGGCGCACTGATCGTCTATGGCCGGTTGCAGCCCTTCATCGTGACGCTTGCCATGATGGTCGGCGCGCTGGGTCTGGCCCGCGTCGTCGCCGGGCAGGATACGGCAGTCTATCCCGTCTACACCGGCAGCAACGCAACCGAGAACTTCGAGGTTCTGCGTGAATTGCTGTGGGGCGTCCTGCCGGTACCGGGCCTGTTTTTCCTTGCCGTGCTGCTGCTGTTCTTCCTGATCACTCGTTTCACCACCTTCGGCAGCTACTTGATGGCCATCGGCGGCAACGAAGAGGCCGCGCGTCTGGCGGGCATCAACGTTGGCCGCAACAAGATCATCACCTATGCGCTGGCGGGTGGCCTGTCCGCGCTGGCTGGTGTGCTGTATGTGGCGCAATTCCGGCAGGGTAAGCCCGATGCGGGTCTGGGTCTGGAACTGGACGCAATTGCAGCCGTGGTCATCGGCGGCACCAGCCTGATGGGCGGGCGCGGCGCAATCATGGGCACTTTTGTGGGGGTGCTGATCTTCGGGTTCCTCAGCAACATCCTGCAACTCAACAACATCGACAGCAACACACAGCTGATCCTCAAGGGCATCATCATCGTGGTCGCCGTCCTGCTTCAGGAAGGGCGATTTGAAGAGATCTTTGTCATGGCAAAAGAACGCCTGGGCAGAGGGAGGAGGCTCTGACCTTAAATCTTGGCGGACCAAGGTCAGAGCGCAATCAGAACGCGGGACATCGAAACAACCCGCATCATGACTAAGGAGTAAACTATGAAAAGAAGAACATTTGGCAAGGGCCTGCTCACGGCCACCGCCATGTCGATGGCTTTGACAGCCAGCGCGGCATGGGCAGCGGACAATTATGTGATCGGCTTTTCTCAGGTAACAACGGTCGAGCCGTGGCGGGTTCAGTTCAACAAGGACCTGCGTGCCGAGGCCGACCTGCACGACAATGTCGAACTGCTGATCTCGGACGCCAATGACCGCACCGACAAGCAGGTCGCGGATGTCGAGAACTTCATCCGTCAGGAAGTTGATGCCATCCTGATTTCACCCAAGGAATCCGCCGGCCTGACCGGTGTGGTTGAGCAAGCCACCGATGCGGGCATTCCGGTCTTTGTTCTGGACCGCAACGTGGACACCGACAAGTTCGTACAGTGGGTCGGCGGTGACAACGTGCTGATCGGCGAGGCCGCCGGTGAATACGCGCTGGAACTGCTGGGCGGCAAAGGCAACGCCAAAGGCAATATCGTCGAAATCTATGGCGGGCTTGGCGTGCAGGCGACCTTTGATCGGTCGGACCCATTCCACGCTGCCTTTGAAGGCGAAGAAGGCGTGACCTTCCTGTTGGACAAGCAGTCGGGCGACTGGAAGCAGGATCAGGCCTATGACATCATGTCGACCGCCCTGCGCAACTATGAAGACATCACCATGGTCTATGGCCACAACGACCCGATGGCCTATGGCGCCTATCTGGCGGCCAAAGATGCGGGCCGCGCCGATGACATTATCTTTATCGGTGTCGATGGTTTGCCGGGCGAAGGTGTGACTTGGGTTGCCAATGGCGAACTGGCCGCGACCTTCCTCTATCCCACGCCCGGTGCCGAAGGGCTGCGTCAGGCGCTGAAGCACCTCAAAGGGGAAGAGGTCGAGAAATCGGTTGTTCTGGGCACCGAGGCGATCACACCAGAGAATGCAGGCGAGATCCTCAAGAAAAACGGGTTGTAATGCTTCTCCCCGCCGGCATTCCTCCTTCTCCCGCAGAAGCGCCGGCAGAGCAGACAGGGGCTTGCGCCCCTGCTGCTTTTTCTTAAGACAACACTCAGCAAAGGTTCAGTGAATGTCCGAAACCAAGACCAAGCTACAGAAATACTCGGCCCCTGCACTTGAGAAGGGTCTGGATATTCTGGAGTTTCTGTCTCTGTCGGATGTCACCCCAAGCCTGTCGCAACTGGCCAGCGGGATCGGCCGGTCCAAGAACGAAATCTTCCGCATGATGATCGTTCTGGAAGAACGCGGCTATATCGAACGGCAGGACGGCGATCTTTTCAAACTAACTGGCAAACTCGCCCTTCTGGGTGGGGAACGCACTGACAACAGCAAACTTGCTGAATTGGCAGGTCCCTATATGGAGCGCCTTGCGGAAGAAACCGAACTGTCCAACCACCTCTGGGTCCCCAGCGATAGTGGCGATCTGATCGTCATCAACAGCGTGTCATCTTCGCAAAACTATGGAGTGACTGTGCAGGTGGGATACCAGACACCGATATTTGCAACATCGGTCGGGGCTTGTTTTCTGTCTGAACTGGACACCGACGCCCAGCGGATCGAGGTGTTGAAATCCATTGCCCCGAACCAGACATCCTCGGACCTCCAGGCGTTTTCCGACCATGCCGCCGAATGTCGCCGGCACGGGTTTGTCTCGCTAGGTAGCCCCGAGAGCCAGGCGATCAACGAAATCTCGGCTCCCGTGGTTCACGGAGCAGGCAAAATGGTCATCGCGGCGCTAACTATTCCCCACTTCGCCAATGTGCTGATCGACAATCGACGGGACATGGTTGTGAATGCCTTACGCACCACGGCACGCCAGTTGCAGGAAAGTATCGCAACCCGTATGCCCCTGCCCCGCATGTCCTGGCATCAAGCGCTCTGAGGGCACCTGCGCAGATATTGCTGACAACCTGATCCGGACCAATGCCCCGAGTTTCTATTCGGTGGCCAACGCAATCGTGTCACACGGACTGCCGCACTTGCGAATTACGTCAATCAGATCGTCAATTTCCGGTTCCGTCGCGGTCTCAACGGAACCGTCTCGCAAGCTGAGTGTGACCAAACGACTATGCGTCTGCACTGCCGAGATCACCTCGCCACTATAGATAAGCTCAACAGCCTGATCCCATGAGACAGTCGTCGCCGGCTGATCCGTGGTCTCAGCGCAAGTTGCCAACAGGTTCAGTGTAGAAAACAAAAGGGCATGTTTCAGCATATATGACCTGTCCACCAAAAGCCTTGACGTTGTCTGCACTTTAGCCATTCGCGTCAGGCGCTTAAACCTATTTTGGCAATGAAAAGACGCAAAGCTGTCATCTGAGTTCGACCCCAATATCGGATATGAGGGCATCGTTGGTCATGCCGCGTTCCGATGTACCTTACCCTGAACCGTCATCGGATTGCGAAACCGCAGGTTGTCACGTGAAAGCTGATCGACGCGGGTGACGCCCATCAGCTTCATGTCGCGCTCGATCTCGGCCCGCATGAGTCCCA
>NZ_JBQFXP010000018.1:0-32817 GCF_056540905.1 Ruegeria sp. AL1 | reverse complement strand
GAACCTCACCCGCTTTGGGGCCTTCGAGGTTCACATCCATCACTTCCAAAGGTTTGCCCGCCTGAACGGCGACGGCGGCACGGGTGCGCATGGTGACTGTCTCCCTGTCTTGTTTGCCCCGACCCTGCGTCAAATGCAGGGTGTTTTCAACTGCGCTTTGATGGCAGCTGTGCTAAACAGTTGATATTGCAGAAACGACATTGTCAGACCAAGGACCGCCAATGCACCGATTTATCCCGATCCTGATCCTTCTGGCAGCCTGTGCCGAGCCCCCTGCCCCCGAAGAGGCGCGAACCGACCCCGAGGCCGCGCCGGTTGATCTGGCCTTTTGTCAGGGCGAGGCGTTTGCCGATGCTGTGGGCCAGCCGGTGTCTGTCTTTCAGGCCGACCTGCCCGAACGGTCGCGCGTGCTGGGCCCGGATGACATTGCCACGCAGGATTACCGGATTGACCGGTTGAATGTGTTTGTGAACGGATCGGGGATCATTCAGCGCGTGACCTGCGGGTAGGCGTGGACTCGGGCGCTGATTCTCATTTAAGAACAAAATAAGAACATTTTGATGTCTGCCCGATGCCCAAACGCCGAATTTTATCCCTGTGGTTCCCCCGTCTGGGGGCTGAACGGCTGATCCGCGCTGCGCGGGGCCTGCAGGATGGGCCTTTGGCGGTGGTGGCGGAACAGTCGAACATGCAGGTCGTCACCTCTCTGAATGCACCAGCACAGGCCGCCGGGCTGCATGTGGGCCAGCCGGTGCGCGATGCCCATGCCATGTGCGCGGCACTGGTGACACGCCACCGCAACGTCCCGGCCGAGGCCGCGTTTCTGACTGCCCTGCGCCGCTGGGTGGGCAAGTTCAGCCCCTGGGTCGCGGAGGAGGCGCCCGATGGTCTGGTCATCGACCTGTCGGGCTGTGCGCATCTGTTCGGCGGGGAAGAGGCGCTGCTGCATGTGATCGAAACCGACTGCGCCGATATGGGCCTCAGCGTGCAGATGGGCATCGCAGACACGCTGGGCGCGGCCTGGGCGCTGGCGCGTTATGCGGGGCAAGAGGCCACCTCGGACCGTAATGGCGACGCCATCAGCCAGGAGGCGCGCGCCACCCGCGCCCGCGCCACCAAGCGGCGGCACTGGACCAGGGGCGGGGCCGCGCCGCAGGTGGTCGCGCTGGGGGGCGGTGCGCGGATTGCAGCACCCGGTCAGTCCTATGGCGCGCTCAGCCCCCTGCCCATCGCGGCGCTGCGGCTTGAGGATCGCGTGACCGCACAGTTGAACCGTCTGGGCCTGCGCCGGATCGGGGATCTGCTGGGCCAGCCGCGCGCCGGTTTGGCCCGGCGGTTCGGGCGCGGGCTGGTGCTGCGGCTGGATCAGGCGATGGGCAGCGCACCCGAACCGGTCTCGCCCGCTCGCCCGCCGCATCACTTTGCGGTGCGCATGACTCTGCCCAATCCGATCGGACTGGTCGAGGATGTGATGGCCGCTGTCGACCGGGTGTTGCCGACGCTCTGTACCAAATTGGAAGAGAAAGGCCGCGGTGCCCGTACCCTGCGGCTTGAGGCGCATCGCGCCGATCAGGCTGCCGAGATCATCGAGATCGGGCTGGCCCGCCCCACCTTTGACAAATATCGTATTCGCCCTTTGTTAGAGATGAAAATTGACAAGATTGACGCCGGCTATGGCATCGACATGCTGCGGCTTGAAGCGATCCAGACCGAGCCCATCCACGCCCGTACCATGGCCGGTCATGCCGAGGCGCAACAGGTGGCCCGGAACCGCCTTGAAGGCAACACCGCCGTCGAAGACCTGATCGGCAAACTGGGTGCTCGGGTCGGGCTGGACGCGATCACCCGGCGGCACCCCGCAGCCTCGCATATCCCCGAGAAGACGGCACAGGTGCTGGCCGCCGCATGGTCTGAACCCGCGCGTGACTGGCCAGCACCGCCCCGCCCGCGTCCGCTGCAGATGTGGCAGCCCGAGCCGGTGATGGCCCCGGAAACCCTGGATGTTCCAACCGCCTTCCGCTGGCGCGGGCGCGACTGGCAGCTGGCGCAGGCCACCGGGCCGGAGCGTATTGCGCCGGAATGGTGGCTGGATGACCCCAACTGGCGCAGCGGGGTGCGCGATTACTGGGTGGTGGTGACGGAACAGGGCGAGCGGCTATGGCTGTTCTACGGCCATGGCGGCACGATGTCCGCCGGCTGGTTCTGTCAGGGACAGTTTGGCTGAAATTGCCCGATTAGGGTCTATTTTCCGCGGTAAACCAGCACATCCGGCAGGTAATCAACCAACCGGATCACCCATGAGAATGGTGCAGGAAAATCCGTGCGAAAACGTCGGCGCGACATGGCTTTGACCACGCGATCCGCTGCATCTTCGGGCGTCATCAACATCGGCATCTTGAAACTGTTTTTCTCGGTCAGCCGTGTTTTGATAAAACCCGGGTTTACAATCCGAACGGTTACGCCGGTTCCGGCCAGATCATGACGCATCGTTTCAGCCAGCGACACCAGCGCCGCCTTGCTGGACGCATAGCCAATCGCCGCAGGTAGCCCGTGATAGCCCGCAAGCGATCCGATCAGCGTGATCTCACCCCGCCCTGCTTTAACAAAACCCGGCACGGTCTCGCCCAGTACCCGCATGGCACCCAGATAGTTCACATCGGCCATCCGCAGCGCGGCCTCTGTATCCCAATCACCGCTGCGCATCGGGTCATAGGCCCCGGCATTGTAAACCAGCCCGTCAACCGGCCCGGCCTTGGCCACGGCGGCACGAACAGAGTCTAATTCGGTCACATCCATCGGAATGGCACGCGCATTTGGCAGCGCAGAACAGATCTCGGCCAACCGATCCGCATTGCGCGCCGACAGGATCAGATGCGCACCCTGACGGCCCAGAGCCTCGGCCAGTGCGCGGCCCAAGCCTTCGCTTGCGCCGATGATCCAGTAGGTTTTTCCGTCAAAACTGCTCATTCAGCGACCGTTTCATTCTCTCATGGTGCTTTTACGGCCCCAACAGGGCGCTGGATCACGTCGTAACGATTGTAACGCGGGCCGTAACCCGATGTCACAACGTAGTGCACTGAAGAAAAACCTCTAACCCGAATGATCCACCCCCGCCTATCCTGCGTATCCTATTGTAATACGTTACATAACGAGGCTTGAATGTTCGACGAATCCCGGGGCGACCGGAAGAAAATCGCAGTAATTGGCGCAGGCATCTCAGGTCTCTCCGCAGCTTACTATTTATCCCAGAACAACGACGTCACCCTGTACGAGGCCGAGCCCCGGCTGGGTGGACATGCACGAACGGTGATGGCGGGACGCAATGGCGATCAGCCGGTGGATACCGGGTTCATCGTGTTCAACTATGTGACCTATCCCTATCTGACCAAGCTGTTTGACGAGTTGAACGTCCCGGTCACGAAATCCGAGATGAGCTTTGGCGCGACCATCGATAATGGCCGGATCGAGTACGGGTTGAACAACCTGCGCACGCTGACGGCGCAGAAACGCAATCTGGCGCGGCCTGCTTATTACAAGATGATCGCAGATATTCTGCGTTTCGGCAAAGAAGCCCCCGAAGCCGCGCAGGACGACGATACCACCATCGGAGAGCTGGTGGATCAGCTGCGTCTGGGTCATTGGTTCCGCCACAACTACCTGATGCCCATGTGCGGTGCGATCTGGTCGACCCCGGTTGAGTTTGTCGAACAGTTCCCGGCGCGGTCCCTGGTGCAGTTCTTCCGCAATCACGCTTTGCTCGCCTCGGGCCGAGCCAACCAGCACCAGTGGTACACGGTCAAAGGCGGCAGTATCGAATACGTCCGGCGGATCGAGGCGGCCTTGCGCGCGCGCGGCAGTGCTATTCGCGTGGACAGCCCGGTTCAAAACATCCAGAGGCATGATCTGGGTGTGACCGTGCTCAGCCAGGGACAGGCCGATCTGTATGATGAGGTCATTCTGGCCACCCATTCCGATCAGTCGCTGGCCATTCTGGGCGATGCCGCCACGCCGGCGGAACGGGCCGCGCTTGGCGCGATCCGGTATCAGCCAAACTCGGCCGTTCTGCATTGCGATCCCCGGCAGATGCCGCGCCGCCGCGCCTGCTGGTCCAGCTGGACCTACCGGTCACAAAACGGCAATGTTGGGGTCACATATTGGATGAACCGGCTGCAGAACATTCCCGACAGCGACCCGCTGTTTGTGACACTGAACGCCTCATCCGAAATTCCCGCGGAAAAAACATATGACCAGGTCGAATTCGCCCATCCGGTATTCGACAAGGCCGCCCTGAATGCACAAGGGCAAATCCGCGACATGCAGGGACAGAACCGCACCTGGTTCGCCGGAGCGTATAACCGGCACGGGTTTCATGAAGACGGGATCGCCAGCGCGATGCATGTCGTCGATATGTTGAATGGCGCCCCGCAGTTAATCGGAGCTGACAATGCACTCTCTGACAAAGACCAGATCCTTAGCGCCTCAGCTTAGCCTGAGCGCCGTTTTACTTTCTGCAACGCTGCTGGCCCCTGGCGGGCTGGCGGCGTCTCCCGTTGTTGACGAGCTGAAAGACGCCGAGTTGCGCGGCACCGCAACCTATCGCTATCTGGGCTTACCGCTTTATGATGCCCAGCTATTCACTCAGGGCGGCCGCCCTTTGGCCTGGAGCCAGGATTTCGGGTTGGAGTTGAAATACCGCAGGAACGTCACGAAGAAGGCGCTGATCAATTCGACTCTGGACGAGATGAAGCGGATCGGGCGGGCGGCCCCGGTGCGCGATCAGCTTGAGGTGTGTTTTGACGCCGTCACCAAGGGCGACCGGTTTCTGGCGGTGTCCGAAGGGCCGAACAAGGTCGAATTCTGGCTGAATGGACGCAAGACCTGCACCATGACCTACCCGGACATCAAACGCAGCTTCATGTCAATCTTCCTTGGCGAGAACACCCGCTCGGCTGCCTTCACGCAGAAACTGCGCGGGCAGTGATGCTGTATCCGCGAGTCAGCCTCTATGCCTTGATGCTGGCCGCGGCGGGTATCCCACTTTATATCCACTTGCCGCGCTTTGCCGCCGTCAATCTGGGCATCGGCTTGGGGGTTATCGGAACCGTTTTACTGGTGATCCGACTGGTCGATCTGGTGCAGGACCCTCTGATCGGCTGGGCAATTGACCGTTGGCCGGGCGCTCAGATCACGTTTGCCGCCGCCGCCGCACTGGGTCTGGCCATCGGTTTTCCGCTTTTGTTTGGCTTGCCAAATGGTGCCAGTATCTATGCATTAGTCTCTATCCTGGTTCTTTTGTTCTCGGCCTACAGCCTTGGTACGATCCTGCTATACGGGCGCAGCGCAACGCTGGCTAAAGAGGCCAGCCCAAAGGAACTCATGACGCTGGCCGCCTTCCGCGAGGGCGGGCAATTGACCGGGGTTGTTATCGCGGCGGCGGCCCCGGCTCTGTTTGTCGCGTTTGGTGCGGGTGCTCAGGGATATCCGGCGTTTGGGTTGTTCCTGGGTGTTCTGGCGATAGTGACATTGGCCGTGACCCTGCCGATGTGGCGTCGCGCGCCGATCACCGGACAGGGGTTATCCTTTGCCGGGCTCGGGCAATCCGGTGCGTTGCGGCTTTTGGTGCTGGCACTGGTGAACAGTTTGCCGGTTGCCATCACCTCAACCCTGTTTCTGTTCTTTGTCGAGGACAGGCTGCAATTGCCCGGAAAGGCCGGGCCACTGCTGATCCTGTTCTTCCTCAGCGCGGGGGCCAGTGTGCCGCTCTGGGCGCGGATCAGCAATCGAATTGGCCCAAAACAGACTCTGATCATTGCGATGCCGCTGGCGATTGCAGGCTTTGTCGGGGCGGCCACGTTGACGGCAGGCAACCTGACAGGATTCGCCTTGATCTGTCTCGCATCCGGCGCGGCCCTTGGGGCGGATATGGTCGTTTTGCCTGCCATGTTCGCAGTCGTGCTGACCCGCGCCGGGCTGAACGCCTCAGCCGCGTTCGGCATCTGGTCCTTTGCCGGCAAGCTGGGCCTCGCACTGGCCGCCTTTTTTACTTTGCCGCTGCTGGAGCGCAGCGGATTCACACCGGGTCAAACCAATTCAGCCGAGGCTTTGCGCACACTCAACTTCGCCTATGCCGTGCTGCCCTGCATTCTGAAACTCGGCGCGTTTGGCATGGTCCTGACGCTGCCAACCGAGGTGTCTGCCAAATGAAAACTCTTGTTCTCTTGCTTCTGGCCGTTCTGGCCCTGCTCGCTGCCAAAGGGCGGTTTCTAAGCTTTCGGTCTCAATCCCCGGCGGATTATTCCGGCACCGGCCCCGGGTTCGATATGAAAAAGCACCTGAATGGCGAGATCCTGTCCGAAGGTCTGATCTATGGCCCCAATGGCAAGATGTCGAATAGCTTTGTGGCGCGCATGATTGGCGAATGGGACGGAAATACCGGCACGCTGGCCGAGTATTTCACCTATTCCAACGGCAAACAGATGACCCGCAAATGGTACCTGACATTGGGGACCGGCAATACGTTCACCGCCACGGCCGATGATATCGTTGGCGAGGGTCGCGGCACCATTTCCGGCGCGACCGTAAAGCTGACCTATCGGATCATTCTGCCCGAGGATGCGGGCGGGCATACGCTGGATGTGACCGACTGGATGTACCTGACCGAAAACGGTGTGATCATGAACCGGTCCGAGATGCGCAAGTTCGGCCTGAAGGTCGCGGAACTGGTCGCCACGATGCGTCCGGCCCCCGAGGTGAAATCGGCCCATCTGCATGGTGCAAACGGCCACGATACAGACTCGGAACTGAGGCCTCTGCAATGATTGCACGCCGGACCCTTGTCGCGGTTGTCGTGCTCACGGGGCTTGTGGTGCTGGCCGCTTGCTCGGCCAAGCCGCGCGTCCCAAAGACCTTCCTGTCTGATCGCCAATTGAACCTTGAAGAGTTCTTTGAGGGCAAGACCGTCGCTTATGGGCAGTTTCAGGATGTGCTGGGCAAAGTCCCGCGCCGCTTTACGGTAGACATAGACGGCACATGGGATGGCGAAACGCTGACGCTGGTCGAGGATTTCGTCTACGACGATGGCGCGACCGAGCAGCGCATCTGGACCCTGACCAAGACCGGCGAAGACACCTGGACCGGTACCGCCCCCGGTGTGCTGGGCACCGCCAGCGGTATCGAGCGGGGCGATACGTTCAACTGGAAATACAAGATTGACCTGCCCGTCAAGGACGGCACCATGCGTGTCGATTTCGATGATTGGATGTGGCTTTTGTCCGATGATCGTCTGTTGAACAGAGCCTATGTCTCGCGTTTTGGCGTGCGCCTGGGCGAAGTCATTCTGTTCTTTGAAAAGAAATAATCACCCCGCCAAAACAACCGGCGGGGTGTGATAGGATCAGACGGTGCCGCCGAGGCTGCCCTCAAGCTCGACCATTTCCTGACCACCGGCCATCAGGTCCTGCAGCTCTTCGGGGGTGATCTGGCCGCGCTGTGCCGTGCCCAGCGTCTGACCACGGTTGAGCACCGTAAAACGATCCCCCACCGCCAGCGCATGGCGAACGTTATGAGTGATGAAGACGACCGCGATGCCCTGCTTGCGCACCTTGTCGATGGTCGCCAGCACGTTGGCCGTCTGACGTACACCAAGGGCTGAGGTCGGTTCGTCCAGGATCAGAACCTTGGCCCCGAAATGCACGGCCCGCGCAATGGCCACCGTCTGGCGTTCACCGCCCGACAAGGTGCCCACTGCCTGATCGGGACCGCGCAGGTTGATACCCATCTTCTTCATTTCTTCCATCGTGACGGTATTGGCATAATCATGATCGAAGAAATTGATCGGACCAATCTTCTTCACAGGCTCATTCCCCATGAAGAAATTGCGCGACACGGACATCAAAGGGATCATCGCCAGATGCTGGTGCACCGTCGCAATCCCGGCCTCGATCGCATCGCGCGGATCGGTGAAGTGCATGGGTTTGCCTTCAAACAGGATCTCTCCGTGCGTAGGCTGATGCACGCCCGACATGGTTTTGATGAAGGTCGACTTGCCCGCGCCGTTGTCGCCAAGAAGACAGTGGCATTCACCGGGGAACACATCCACCGAGACCCCCGCCAGCGCGATCACGCTGCCGAAATGCTTTTCGATGTTCTTCATCTGGATAATGGGTGCATGTTCGGGATTCATATCAACGCTCCCCTGTGATGATGCGGCGGATATAGGTGTTGAGGATCACCGCCCCCAGCAGGATGACGCCAAGGAAGACCCTAAACAGAGAGCTTTCGACACCCGCAAAGAACAGACCCTGCTGCACCACGCCAAAGATCAGCGCGCCCAGTGCCGCCCCGAGGACCGAGCCGTAGCCCCCGGTCAGAAGCGCGCCGCCGATGACCACGGCAATGATCGCCTCGAACTCTTTCAGCAGACCCCGGTCGGCACCCGCCGAGCCAAACTCCATCACCTGACACACGGCGAAGACGGTGGCGCAGAAGGCGGTGAACATGAACATCAGAATCTTGACCCGGTTCACAGGTACACCTGAGTTGCGCGCTGCCTCGGCATCCCCGCCCGAGGCAAAGATCCAGTTACCGAACCGTGTCTTGGTCAGCAGAACGTGGCCAAAGATAATCAGCCCGATGGCCCAGACGATCAGCATGGGTACACCGTCCACAACCGGCTGACCTGCACGGGTGCCACGTTCGAATACGGCGATGATCCCGGCGTCGCCCAGCCACTGGAACAGCCCTTGCAGGATTTTGCCGCCGAAGATCGGGGCCAGCCAGTCGCCTTCGGCCGCGTCCTTAACACCGCCAATGATGGTTTTGCGCTCGATCACCTGAGGCAGGAAGATGGTGAAGCCGCGCAGGATGAACAGGAAGGCCAGCGTCACGATGAAACTGGGCAGCCCGGTCCGGACCACGATCCAGCCATTCAAGGCCCCTATCGCGACGGCCATGGCGAAGGTGACAATGATTGCCATCCACACCGGCCAGCTGAGCGTGACCGAGAAGATTGCGATCATCATGCCGGAAAAGCCGATCATTGATCCGACGGACAGGTCAAACTCACCCGCGATCATCAGAAGGCACGCGCCGACCGCGATGATCATGAATTGCGCCGACACAACCGACCAGTTCATCATGCCCTGCGCGTTGAACATGCCGCTGTCGAAGGCGAACAGCAGGAAGAAGGTGAAGACCGCGACGGTGCCGACCATCCCGCCCAGCTCAGGCCGGATCAGGGCCTTACGCAAGGGCGAGATCTCTTTGATCCGTTCGTCGGTTAACGTCGTGTTTTGAGCAGACTCGCCCATGAGAGCGCCCCTCCGATAAAAACAGTGATTTGCGTCAGAAAACTGTCAGCGGGCGCCCCGGTTGCAGGGCGCCCGCGTTGCAAGAATTAGCGGTACTCGCCAGCGAATTCTTCGATCTTGGTCAGGCCATCTGCGGTCACGAAACCGGGGCCTGAGTTGATGTTGTTGCCGGGCAGAACGCCGTAACGGTGGTAATTCGCCATCACAACAACCGGCAGGTAAGCCTGCAGGAAGGGCTGCTGGTCGATACCCCACTGGATTACGCCCGACTTGATGCCTTTGACGATCTCGCCACCCAGATCGAAGGTACCGAAATAGATGTCACCGGCCATGCCGTTTTCTTCCAGCGCCAGAATGGTCGGGTCAGCCGAGGTCGGGCCAAGCGTCAGGACCGCTTCGGTGTCCGGGTTGGCCGACAGATAGGCCAGCACGCGGTTCTTGATCTCGGCGGGGTCCTGACCGGCATCGATCATCTGATCGCCCAGTTCGATTCCCAGACCATCCGCAAAGCCCTGGCAGCGTTCCTGGCTGGACGGCTGAACGATATAGTGGTTCACACACAGGAACGAGCCGATGCCGTCACCCTTGGCCCGCTGACCGGCCGCGAAACCGGCGTCATATTCGGGCTGACCCACATACATCAGCGCCCCAACTTCACGGGCCTGATCCGGAGTACCGGTGTTCATGATGATCACATCCACACCCGCATCCACGGCTGATTTGATCGGGCCGCTCAGCACATCATAATCCGCCAGCGTTGTGATGATCCCGTTCGGGCCCGAAGCCGCCGCCTGATCAATGATCCGCGCCATGTCGGCCAGGTCACCAGTGGGCGGATTGCGATATTCAACCTCAACACCCATCTGATCGCCCGCCAGCGCGATACCGTTCTTGATCGTGTTCCACCAGCTGTCGCTGTCTGGTGCGTGGCTGACCAGAATGTACTTCTCGCCCTCCGCCGCAACGCTTGTGGCTGCGATCAGCGGCGTCGCAGCGACCACCGCCGCCAGCGCCAGCTTCTTCGTCAGTGATGTCATGATGTCCTCCCAAAAACTCATGTTATCGCGGATTGAGGCGGTTCTTCGCACCTCTCCGAGTCGTGTTAGAGCACATCCATCATAATTTTGCAACCGGTTGCAAAAGATATTGAACCTGTTTCATACTGTATCTGCCCAAGATTAAGGGTAAGAGGGCTATCACCAAACGCGGGAAGGTCAGGCAGATCATGGCTGTCACATTGAAAGAGGTTGCAGAACGCGCGGGTGTTTCCCGGTCAGCTGTGTCGCGCACTTTCACCGACGGGGCCTCGGTATCCGACAAGATGCGCCGCAAGGTCGAGAAGGCCGCGCGGGAATTGGGATACAGCCCCAACGCGCTGGCCTCGTCGCTGACGACAGGGCGCACCAAGCTGATCGGACTGGTATCGAACAACTTTCACAACCCCATCTTTCTAGAGGTCTTCGACCTCTTTACCCGAGGCCTGCAAGATCGCGGCCTGCGCCCCTTGCTGGTGAACCTCACCGATGAGGTTGAGCCCGAGAACTCGGTTCGGATGCTGCGTCAGTATTCGGTTGATGGCGTTGTCGTGGCATCCTCAACCCTCCCGCCGGGCTTTGCCAAGGCATTCCGCGATGCGGGCGTGCCGGTGGTGCACAGCTTTGGCCGGTCATCATCGTCGCCGCAGGTGCATGTGGTTGGAATCGACAACGTGGAATGCGGGCGCATGGCCGCTCGTGAACTGGTCGCGCGCGACTATAGCAAAGTGGCCTTTCTGGGCGGGCCCGAAGCCGCTACATCAACGCAGGATCGCCATGCGGGTTTCATGTCGGAAATGGCGCTGCACCCTGAGGTCACCGTGACCTGCTCTTTCGCCGAGGCTTACTCGTTCGACGCGGGTCGTCAGGAGATGCTGCGACTGCTGAAATCTGAACGGGCCGAGGCCTATTTCTGCGGCGACGACGTGTTGTCCATCGGTGTCCTGTCGGCGGTATTGGACAGCGGCCTGAACGTGCCTGACGATATCGGCATCATCGGTCTGAACGATATGGAGATGGCCCGGTGGGAAAACATCGACCTCACTACCATTCATCAGCCAATCCGCCAGATCGTCAGTTCGTCGATCGAGCTGATGGTGGCGACCCTGCAGGAACCTGACCGCTATCCCGAGGCGCGCATTTTCCCCTGCTCGGTGGTGGAACGGGGCACATTGCGCCCCGTGCCCGAGCGTTAACGGAACATCGGCGGACGGGCATCCATCCACGCGCTGCCCTGCTTGGCAGACGCAACCGCAGTGTGCACCGCAGCCATGGACCGCACACCGTCTGCAGCATTAGGCAACCCGTCGCGGACCTCTCCGGCAATCGCATCCGCCAGATCGCAATAGATATTCGCAACCGCCAGCGGGAAGCCTTCGGGATGTGCAATCGCAACGCGGCTGAGACGTTGCGCATCTTCATGCAACCCGCCCTCACCCTTTTCGATGATCTGCAGACGCCCGCCAACGGGTGTATAGATCAACTGGTTCGGCTGTTCGGACGCCCAGCGCAGGCCGCCGGTTTCCCCGAACACCTGAATGTCGAACCCGTGCTGGCGACCGATGGCCACCGAGGACGTCCATAGCCTTCCAACCGCACCCTTTGCCGTGCGGAAGTTAACCATGGCGTCATCTTCAAGCTCACGACTGCCGATGGTTGAGGCGAAATCGGCAGACAGAGACTCGACTTCATCATCAGCAATGAACCCGGCCATATGCATCGCGTGGATGCCGCAATCGGCGAACTGACCCGACACGCCCGCCATCGCCGGATCATAACGCCAGCGGACGCGCGGATTATCAGCATCGGTGGCGTCGCCGTGATGGCCGTGGCTGAAATTGGTGACGACCAGACGGACCTTGCCGATCTCACCTGCGCGCACCATCGCACGGGCCTGCCGCACCATGGGATAGGCGGAATAGCAGTAGTTGACCGCGCAGATCTTGCCGGATTTCTCGGCCACTTTGACGATCTCTTCGCCCTCTTCCACGGTCATGGTCATGGGCTTTTCGCACAGCACATTGAACCCGGCCTCAAGGAAGGTTTTGGTGATCTCGAAATGTGTTGCGTTCGGCGTGGCCACGGTGACCAGATCAATGCGGTCATCGCGCCCGCGCTCACCTTCCAGCATCTCGGTCCAGTTGCCATAGGCCCGGTCTGCCGCGATGCCCAAACGTTGCGCATATTCGCGCCCGATATCGGGCCGATGATCCAACGCTCCGGCAGTGAGTTCGAAATGCCCGTCTGCCAGTGCGCCCAGACGGTGCGCCGGCCCGATCTGGCTGCCTTCTCCACCGCCGATCATGCCCCATTTTAGCTTGGTCATGCTCTGGGTCTCCTTAGCTGAAACCAATGGATTCAAGATATTCACGGTTCTTCCGTGCATCGCCGACCGGGTCGGGATCCAGCGTCGGGTCACAATCCTGTTCGACCGTGCACCATCCGGTAAAGCCTGCCTCCAGCAGCACCTGACGGACGGTCGGAAAATCCACGTCGCCCTCACCCAGATTGCAGAAAATTCCCTGCCCGCAGGCATCGTAAAAGCCGGTCCGATTGGCGATCACATTCGCCTTTACGGTCGGTGAGATATCCTTGAAGTGCATGTACGAGATCCGATCAACGTAGCGCTGCATAAAGCTCACGGGGTCAAACCCGGCATAGGAATGATGCCCGGTGTCGAAACAGATTTTCAGCAGGCTTTCGTCCACTTCATCCAGCAGCCGTTCCAACTCGGGCTCAAAATCCATGAAACCCGCCGCGTGGGCGTGCATGCCCACCGTCAGCCCATATTCCTCAGCCCCAATGCGCGCGCTTTCGGCAAGGCGATCCCGAAAGGCTGTCCATTCGGCCTTGTCCATCTGCTCGGCCTCATTCGCACGGCCAGCGGTCGGCGCGCGACGGGGTGAGATCGCGTCGATCAGCACCAGATGCTGCGCCCCATGCGCCTTCAACGCGCGGGCGGTGCGGTGGGTGGCGTCCAGCACGTCCTCCCACGCGTTGGGGTCGTGATAGTTGCGGAACACCACGCCGCCGATCAGTTCCAGATCATGCTCGGCCAGCGCATCGGCGAGGATCGCGGGGTCTTCGGGCATGAAGCCCACCGGGCCCAGCTCGATGCCCTTATACCCGGCTGTAGCGCAGTCGCTAAGAACCGTTTTCCAATGCGGATTGCGCGGGTCCTGCGCAAATTCCACGCCCCAGGAACAGGGTGCATTGCCAATTCTGATGCTCATCTTGTCTTGTCTCCGATGCTCAGAAATCTTCGATGTTTTTCCAGCTTTCATCCGCCGACGACGCCAGCGCCGCAGCGACGATCCGGTTGACCTCATGCCCGTCGCGGAAGGTCGGCCAGACCGGCTTGCCTGTCTCGATTGCGTGTAGGAAATCGCGCGCCTCGATGATGATCTGGTCCTGATAGCCGGTGCCGTGGCCAGGGCCCTGACAGAACGGCTCATAATCCGGGTGCGCGGGGCCGGTCAGGATTTTTCGGAACCCGCGCTCGGCCTCGGGGCCGTCCATGCGATAGAGCCACAAGGCATTCTGATCCTCCTGATCAAAGCGGATCGCGCCTTTGGTGCCGCTGATCTCATAGGCGTAGCCCATCTTGCGCCCGGTCGCGATGCGGCTGAAATACATCGACCCCATCGCTCCATTGGCAAAGCGCACCATCATCTGGGCGTGATCGTCATTATCGACCTCACCGCCCGGACGGGTTTTGTGCACGGTCTCGACCTCGGCCATCACACGGTTGATCGGTCCGATCAATGCCAGCGCGGCATTGATCATATGCGGGGCCAGATCGCCCATCGTCCCGTTTGATATTCCGGTCGTGCGCCAGGTCGCGGGGGCTTGCGGGTCGGCATAGAAATCCTCGGTGTGCTCGCCGCGGAACCATGTGACATCGCCGATCTCTCCGTCCGCGATCAATTGGCGGGCGTATTGGCTGGCGGGCGTGCGGATATAGTTGAAGCCGACCATATTGGCCACACCCGAGGCCTCGGCTGCTTTCACCATCGCAGCGCCATCTTCAATTGACGCGCCCAGAGGTTTCTCGCACAGAACCGGCTTGCCGAGCGCAAGCGCCGCCAAGGCGATCTGACGGTGCGTTTCCTGAGGGGTCGCGATTACAATGGCCTCGACCTTGGGATCATTCACCAGCACCTGCCAATCGTCGGTCGCGCGCGCGAATCCGTAGGCCTGACGATAGCGCTCGGCGCTTTCGGGCGAGGAGGCACACACCATCTCCAACCGGGGGCGCAGGCCCGTGTTGAACACGGCACCAACCGAGGACATGGCAACCGCATGGGCCTTGCCCATATATCCGCCGCCCAGAATGCCAATGCCGATCTCTGCCATTCCGACGCCCTCCCTCGCTTTTTCTTGAAAACCATTTGCAACCGGTTGCAAAACTTGTATCGTGAGAATAGGACTCTCGCAAGCTGCATTCGGCACAGCACCGCAATTTTCCTAAAGGAGCCCGCAGACATGTCCGCGCAACACGACACTGTTTACCTGACAACGGCGCAGGCGATCATTCGCTGGCTGTCGAACCAGTTTATCGAGATCGACGGGCAGGAATATCGGTTATGTGGCGGGGGTTTCGGGATTTTCGGCCATGGCAACGTAACCTGCCTTGGCGAGGCGCTGAACACGGTGCGGGATGAGCTGCCGCTGTATCGCGGACAGAATGAACAGAGCATGGGGTTCGCCGCTGCGGGCTATGCCAAACAGTGGCTGCGTCAGCGATTCATGTTCTGCACCGCCAGCGCGGGGCCCGGTACTGCGAATCTGCTGACGGCTGCGGGTCTGGCCCATGCCAACCGCCTGCCGATGCTGATGCTGTGCGGAGACACGTTTATCACCCGCTTGCCGGACCCGGTTTTGCAGCAGATGGAAAATTTCAACGATCCGACCTTTGGCCTGAACGACGCGTTCAAGCCGGTCAGCCGGTACTGGGATCGCATCACCCATCCGGCGCAGGTCATTCAATCCCTGCCCGCTGCCATTGCGACGATGCTGGACCCGGGCGATTGCGGACCTGCCTTCCTTGGGCTGCCGCAGGATGTGCAAGGCTGGACCTATGACTACCCGGTGAAGTTCTTCGAGAAGAAGGTGCATCGCATTCGCCGCCAAGCACCCGATGCGGATGAGGTTGCCGATGCAGTCGCTGCTCTGGCCGGTGCGAAACGCCCGATGATCATCGCAGGTGGCGGCGTGCAGTATTCGCAAGCCGTGGCCGAGTTGACCGAGTTTGCCGAAAAGCACCAGATTCCGGTCGTCGAGACTATCGCCGGCCGCGCCAATATGCTGGCGACCCATCCTTTGAATATCGGCCCGATTGGCGTGACCGGATCGGACAGTGCCAACGCGATTGCGGAGCAGGCGGATGTGATCGTTGCCATCGGAACCCGCCTGCAGGACTTCACGACCGGGTCGTGGACGGCGTTTGCCAAGGATGCTCAGTTCATCTCGATCAACGCCGCGCGGCATGATGCGGGCAAGCACATGTCGCTCCCGGTTGTGGGGGATGCCAAGCTATCGATTGAGGCTCTGACACAGGCTGTTGACTATACGGCGCCGCAGGATTGGGTTTCGCTCGCGCAAGACGAGCGGCAAAAGTGGGATGCCTATGTGGCCGAGAATGTCTCCTACGGAAACCGCCCGAATTCCTACGCTCAGGCCATCGGCGTGGTGAACGATCTTTGCGACACGCGCGACCGTTTGGTGGCCGCTGCCGGGGGCCTGCCCGCAGAAGTCACCGCCAACTGGCGCACGCTGGATATCGGTACGGTCGATGTGGAATTCGGCTTTTCCTGCATGGGCTATGAAATCGCAGGCGCATGGGGCGCGCGCATTGCGCAATCCGAGCGTGAGCCCGACAAGGACACCATCACCTTCTGCGGCGACGGGTCTTACCTGATGCTGAATTCAGACATCTATTCCTCGGTTTTGAGCCGCAAGAAGATGATCGTTCTGGTGCTGGACAATGGCGGATTTGCGGTCATCAACAAGCTGCAGAACAACACCGGCAATGAAAGCTTCAACAACCTGCTGGAAGACTGCCCCACCATCCCCGAAGCCTTTGGCGTCGATTTCGCGGCCCATGCGGCCTCGATGGGGGCGACCAGCGAAAAGGTCGCGAACCCGGCCGAACTGGCCGAGGCGTTCCAGCGCGCCAAGGCCAGCGACAAGACCTATGTGATCGTCATGGATGTGGACGCCTATGAGGGTTGGACAACCGAAGGCCACGCCTGGTGGGAGGTCGGAACCCCCCACACCTCGGCGGATGAGAAGGTTCGCGATGCGCATGTCGAATGGGAATCCACGCGCGAAAAGCAGCGCAAGGGGGTGTGATGAGACGGTTCACAGCAGAAACAGCCGACCCTGACGTCATCGTCGATGAGTTGCTGAACGGCGGCGGCGCGGTTGCCATATCGGGCTTGTTCACACCCGAGGAGGTCGCCGAGGCGCGCGCCATCATCATGGCCGAATCCGAGACAGCCGCCGAGAAAGTAACCCATTTTCAAGGCGCTGCAGAAGAAGACGGCAAGCTGAACCTGCAGCGCCGGGTGTGGAACCTGTTGGCCAAGGGCGACGTGTTCTCGCGCATGGCGGCGCATCCGGCGCTGATGAAGATCCTGCGAAAGTTTCTGGGCACCGAATTCATCATGGGCTCGATCGCCGCCAATCGCATCCTGCCGGGTGGACCGGGGCAGGAACCGCATGTGGATTATCCCTATTGGGATTTTCACAGCCCGGAAACGCATCCTGTCGGTCTGAATGGCTCGTTTCCCATGAACGCACAGGTCTCAGTCCTGCTGGACCCGTTCACCGAAGAAAGCGGCGCGACCGGCTATGTGCCCGGTTCGCAGAAAGAACTACGCTATCCAACGCCCGAGGACAGGTTCTATGACAGATGCGAGCAGATGACCGGTGAGCCCGGCGATGTGGCTCTGTTCTATGGTGTCACATGGCATTGCGCGATGCCGAACAAGGCAGATCACGACCGCAGCGCGATCCTGATCCAGTACCTGCCCAAATGGGTCAAACCGATGGAAGATATGCCCGCCGCCCTGCCGCAGGAATTCTTGGATCAGGCCAGCCCTGACATGCGGCAATTGCTGGGTCTGAACTATCCCTACCCCGAGGTGCTGGACGCCGCGCGGGCAGGCAATACCGAGGGGCGCAAGTGACTCTGATCGAAGGCATTAAAGGCAATCGCTTTGCCGTGTTTGGCCGGGCCGGGATGGATATGTTTGCCGATCCGGTGGGAACCAAAAGCGAAGATGCAAAGGTCTTTCGCGCCGATCTCGGCGGTTCCAGCGCCAATATCTGCGCGGGGCTGGTCAAGCTGGGGTCGCAAGCAGCGCTGATCACCTCAGTCTCGGACGATGCGGTGGGGCGGTTCTGCGTGAACCGGCTGCAGGATTACGGTGTGGATACCCGTTTCATCCGCGCCGTGGGGGGGGAGGCGCGCACTTCGCTGGCCGTTTACGAAAGCTGTATCGAGGATTTTCAGAACGTCATCTATCGCAACGGTGCCGCTGATTTCCAGGTGACCGAGGCGGATATGGACGCGGTCGATTACACCGCATTCTCGGCCCTGATCACGGCAGGCACGGTGTTTGCGGCCGAGCCATCACGCTCGGCCACGTTCCGCGCGTTCGAAAACGCCCGCGCCGCAGGCCTGCCGGTGATCTTCGACATCGATTACCGCCCCTATAGCTGGCCGTCGCCGGACGTCGCCGCGCAGGTTCTGACCCGCGCGGGCAACGAAAGCGATCTGATCGTCGGCAATGACGAAGAGTTCGGGTTCATGGCGGGCGGCATCGAAAAGGGCCTGGATAAGGCCCGCGAACTGGCGGCCAACGGCAAAATGGTGATCTACAAGATGGGCCACGAGGGGGCCGTTACGCTGACAGACGGGCAAGAGGTCCGCACCGGCATCTACCCCGTTACCGCCGTGAAACCCAACGGCGCGGGCGACAGTTTTCTGGCCGGCCTTCTCGCCTCGATCGCCGCCGGGCACGGCTTGCGCAACGCGGTTCTGCGCGGCTCGGCCTGTGCCTCCATCGTCGTGTCGAAACCCGGTTGTGCCGGGGCCATGCCGACCACGCCCGAACTGGATGAATTTCTGGCCCGGCACCCGGGCCCCACGGATACCTGAAAGGAGACGCAGATGCATATCGCGCCCCATGACAACCAGAACAAACCCATCGTTGATGCCGACCATGATCTGGTTCCGCTGAACTATTTCAACATCGTCAAACTGAAAAAGGGCGAGGTGTTCGAATATGCTGTGCCGGGCTATGAGACCTGTATCGTGCCCGCCACCGGTACCGTGGATGTCGATGTGGACGGCGCGATCTATACCAACCTCGGCAACCGCACCATCGACGTCTGGGACGGCGAGCCCGAAGGCGTTTATGTCCCCGTCGGAGCCAAGGTGCGTATCAGCTGCGTGACGGATGAAACCGAAACCTTCATCGCTGGCGCAAAATTCGACCGCGTGCTGGAGCCATTTGACGTCCGCGTGCCCGAGCTGGATCTGGTGCAATATGGCTCGGACGACACCAAGACCCACCGCAAGATCAAACACATTCTGGGCGCGAACCACCACGACAAGGTGGGTCGCTTGCTGGTGTCCGAGCTTTATACCGTCGGTCAGGGCGGCTGGTCCGGCTTTCCCAGCCACAAGCATGACACCGACCGCAAAGGCGACGATGGCGAGATGATCGAAACCCGCCATGACGAGACGTATAATTTCCGCTTCCGACCCAACCATGGCTCGGGCGTTCAGATGCTGCAGCGCGAGGATAACAAGCCGGGCGATGCCTACCACATCATGGACGGCTCAACGATCCTGCTGGACAAGGGCTACCACCCCTGCGCGGTTCTGCCAGGGTATGAGATGTATTATTTCACCATCCTCGGCGGCCTCAGCCAACGCTCGCTGAAGCAGTATTTCCAGCCGACCCATGCGGATCAGCTGCATACGATCCCCGGCATCATGGACATGGTGGCCAAGTTCAAATGAGCCTTGTGACATTATCGGACGTGCTGCAACCCGCGCTGCGTGACGGCTATGCCGTGGCCGGGCTGGTGACGCTGGGCTGGGAAGACATGCGCGCCTATGTGGCCGCAGCCGAGGCCGAAGACGTGCCGATCATCCTGCAAGCCGGCCCGTCCTGCCGCGAGCACACGCCGCTGCCGATCCTGGGCAAGATGTTCCGGCATCTGGCCGAAGGCGCCAGCGTGCCGGTCGTGGCCCATCTGGATCATGGGTATACGCACGAGGACTGCCACATCGCCATCGACAGCGGCTTTACGTCGGTTATGTTCGACGGCTCACGCAAACCTCTGGCCCAAAATATCTCTGAGACCGCTGCGATTGTCGAAATGGCCCATTCTGCCGGGGTCTCCTGCGAAGGGGAAATCGGCTTTGTCGGCTATTCCGGGGGCGAAGGCTCGGATGGCACCGACCCGGAGGAGGCCGCGCGATTTGCCCGTGAGACGGGCGTGGATGCAATGGCGATCTCGGTTGGTAATGTCCATCTGCAGCAGAACAAGGAAGGCGGTCTGGACGAGGCCCGCATCCGCGCCATCGAGGCCGTCACCGAGGTACCCTTGGTGATCCACGGCGGATCGGGCGTGCCTGTGGCGCAGCGCACGGCGCTGGCGCGGGGTTCGAAAATCTGCAAGTTCAACATCGGAACCGAGCTGCGCATGGCTTTCGGCCACGCCCTGCGCGCGGCAGTGAATGCCGATCCGGACCGGTTCGACCGCGTACTTATTCTGAAAGACACACATGAGCCGGTGGTCGAGGCGACCCGCCGCGTTCTTCAGGCCTTCAAAGGGGGCATGACATGCTGAATATCGGATTGCTGGGCTGCGGACGGATCGGGCAGGTACATGCGCGCTCGGTCGGGCAAATCGAAGGTGCACGGATCACCGCTGTGGCGGATGCCTTCGCGGAACCGGCACAGATACTGGCCGACAAGACGGGGGCCAAGGTCCTGTCTGCGGATGCATTGATCGCAAACCCGGATGTCGATGCGGTGGTCATCGGAACTCCAACCGACACCCATTACGACCTGATCCATCAGGCGGCCCGTGCGGGCAAGGCGATCTTTTGCGAAAAACCCGTTGATATGTCCGCCGACCGCATCCGCGACTGCATCAAAGTGGTCGAGGCGGCGGGCGTTCCCTTCATGACCGCCTTCAACCGCCGCTTTGACCCCAGCTTTGCCAACATCCAGTCCCGCATCGCTGCCGGAGAAATCGGTGAGGTTGAGATCGTCACCATCCTGTCCCGCGATCCCTCACCACCACCGATCAGCTATATCGAAAGCTCGGGTGGACTGTTCCGCGATATGATGATCCACGATCTGGACATGGCCCGCTTTCTGCTGGGCGAGGAACCCATCAGCGTCTACGCGGTTGGTTCCGCGTTGGTCGATCCCGAAATCGGCAAGGCCGGAGACGTCGATACCGCGGCCGTCACCCTGACCACCGCCAGCGGCAAGATCTGCCAGATCTCGAACTCGCGCCGGGCCAGCTATGGCTATGATCAGCGGATCGAAGTGCACGGGGAAAAGGGCCTGTTGCGGGCAGAAAACATGCTGGAAAACACGGTTGAAGTCGCCACCCCCAACGGGTTCTGCAAAGCCCCGGCACAGCATTTCTTTCTGGAACGGTATGAGGCGGCCTATCGCACCGAAATGGCACATTTCGTCGAGGCCGTCATGGCATCAAGACCCGTCACACCCGGAATTGTGGACGGGTTGAAAGCGCAGATGTTGGCCGATGCAGCCGCAACATCATGCGCCGATAGCCGTGTGGTGATGGTGGATTGACAAAAGCCGCCCGCGTTGAGGCACCTATACGCGGGCGCTCAGTTCCTCTGATTTCTTTCTGCGAGACGTTCCAGATTGACGACGGTCGACAACATGATCCGATCATGACTCCAATCGTCAGTCTGCCGCATAGACGCCGAGCCGACCGACAGCAGCACAGCAAAGATCACCGATGTTCCGATCACAAATAGCGGCAACTGGCTATGTGCAACCGGAGCTGCCGCAAGCGCCAGAACGCGTTGTCGCAAAACCCGTTTCGCCCGGCTGCCGCCCACCAAAGCCACATCCAGAACGTAGGGTTTTTCCCGTGTCATCGTGCGGGCGCAGTAATCCAGAAGGCAGTTGGCATATTCTTTGGCGTTCAACCGCCGGCGCGCCATGATCGACTGGTCGCATCCAAGTTCGCGCAGGCGTTCAAACTGGTTTTTCAGTATCAAAAAGGCCGGATTCCAGAAGAATACCGGGCGCAGGAATTCCAGAACCAGTTCCCATTCGACATCCCCCGCGCGCACGTGCTGAAACTCATGCGCAATGGCAAAGCGCAGCTCGTTCGGTTTGTCGATCAGATGGCTGGGCAAAACCACATGACGGCGACGCAGACCACGCACGGCAAACGGCACGGCAATCCGGTCAGACAGGCGCACATCAACTTTCGCCGACTGTCGCCATAGAAAACTTGCGTTGATCGTCTCGCGGATGCGTAATCCGGCGCGTACAACCCGCAGCACCAGACAGGCCGATACGGCCAAAAGACAGAACAGCAAAACACTCGTTCCCAGGGACCTCCCTGCCAACGCCATCTCGATCCACCGTTCACGCGTGTTCAGAAGAATTTCAAACTGCGCGGCTGGCAGCGCTATTTCGCCCCGAAGAAACGCCGCAACCGCAATGTCGCCGATGGCGACCGGTTGACCCGGGAATACCAGGTCGGTCAGCGCAAAAACGCCGATCGCCAAAACCGGGCTCAGCGCGATGCAAAGCAAAAGACCCTTCATGACCCGAAGCTGCGCGAAATAGGCAACACGCAGAGATGTGCGCTCCAGAACCAACCGGGCCGCAAACCAGATCAGCACCGACAATGCCATGATCAGATTCAGCTCAAGATATGTGTCGAGTACCGGTTTAACCGCTGTCATTTTGCAGTCTCCTCTCTACCAGTGCCCGAATTTCCTCCAAGTCGGTCTCGCTCAGCCCGGCGTCATCGACCAGCCGCGCCACCAACGAGGCGGGCGTATCGTCAAACAACGTGCGGGACAGGTTCTGAAGCGAGCGCGCCTGATACCTGTCCTTTTCCAAAAGCGGCTTATAAATCAGCGTTTTCCCGTCCTTGCGGCTTTCGACAAACCCTTTGTCGTCAAGAATCCGCATGATGGTTGCGCCGGATGTATAGGCCAGATTGCGTTCTGGTGGCAGGCGACCAAGGACATCACGGACCGAGCCCTGACCCAGCGCCCAAAGTTCATTCATGAACTCCAGCTCAACATCGGTCAGCAGGTTGGTTGTCTTTTTCTTTCGCATCGATCTCGGTGTCGCCATTTTTTTAGTATGCCTGACAGACAAGCATCCTTTCTCTGTTTCGCAAAGCTTAAACTTTCCAGAACACGAAAACGCCCCAACCGATGGACAGGAAAAGCGGCGTCCAGACGGGTTGTCCCATAAGGCCCAGCCACGCGAGGAAGATATAGGCGGAGCCCAGAAGTGTGATGAACAGCCGATCCCCCAACGTTGTCGTCAGGCCAAGCACGCCGCGCCGTTCAATGCCGTCGCGGAACTTGAACCCTTCCAACACACCGATCAGGGCAATGGCCGAGAAGATGCCGACGAACAGCGCCAGCGTCGCGGGTGTCCAGGCCATCCAGAAGTCTGGCCATAGGGGATCGGTCCAGGAAAACCCCTTTTCCTCTTGCTGGCCGACATTGCCCCATCCAGCTTGTTGGGCCGTTGCCATGGTCGGCAGGAAGGGGAGGGTGAGAAGAAGTTTACGCATATCGAACCTCACACACGACCCATCGCGAACCCGCGCGCGATGTAGTTGCGGACAAACCAGATGACGATGGCACCGGGGATGATGGTCAGCGTCCCGGCGGCTGCCAGCAGGCCGAGTTCATACCCCGCGCTGGAGGCGGTCCGGGTCATCACGGCGGCGATGGGTTTGGCCTCGACCGCGGTGAGCGTTTTGGCCAGCAGCATCTCGACCCACGAGAACATGAAGCAGAAGAACGCCGCGACGCCCACGCCCGCTTTGATGTTGGGCAGGAAGATCGTCACGAAGAAGCGCGGGAAGGAATAGCCGTCGACATAGGCGGTTTCGTCCAGTTCCTTGGGAATACCGCGCATGAAGCCCTCCAGAATCCAGACCGCCAGCGGCACATTGAACAGCGTATGCGCCAGAGCCACGGCCAGATAGGTGTCGAACAGGTGGATCGAGGAATACAGCTGAAAGAACGGCAGCGCGAACACGGCTGCCGGAGCCATCCGGTTGGTCAGAAGCCAGAAGAACAGCTGCTTATCGCCCAAGAAGCGATAGCGCGAGAACGCGTAGGCCGCAGGCAGGGCCACACAGACCGACAACACCGTGTTGATCGTCACATAGATGATCGAGTTGATGTAGCCCCAGTACCATGTGGGGTCGGTGAAGATGGTGATATAGTTCTCCAGCGTGAAGGTCTGCGGGAACAGGGAAAAGCCCGACAGGATCTCGTTCGTGGTCTTGAAGGACATCGCCACCAGCCAATAGATCGGCAGCATCAGAAACGCGATATAGAGGATCGGGATAAGAGACCGCTTCTTCATTGCGCGTCATCCTTTGTCATTAGAGTGTAGAAGACCCAACTGACCAGCAGCGTGATGGCGAAGTAGATCAGGCTCATCGCGGCTGCAGGGCCAAGGTCGAACTGTCCCAGCGCGATTTTCACAAGGTCGATCGACAGCAGGGTGGTAGAGTTGCCGGGACCGCCGCCGGTCAGAACGAAGGGCTCGGTATAGATGTTGAAACTGTCCATGAAGCGCAACAGCACGGCGATGGTCAGGACGGTTTTCATCTTGGGCAACTGGATATAGCGGAACACCGACCACGGGCTGGCACCGTCAATCTTGGCGGCCTGGTAATAGGCATCCGGGATCGACACGAGGCCCGCATAGCACAGCAGCACGACCAGCGACGTCCAGTGCCAGACATCCATGACAATGACCGTGATCCAGGCCGACAGAGGCTGTTGCGTCATGTCATAGTTGATGCCCAGAACGTCATTCAGGAAGTATCCCATCAGGCCGATTTTCGGCAGGGTAAAGATGTTCCACATCGACCCGACCACGTTCCAAGGGATCAGCATTGGCAAGGCCATCAGCACCAGACAGACAGGTACCCAAAAGCCTTTGCGCGGCATCGAAAGGGCGACGATGATGCCCAGTGGCACCTCGATCAACAGGATCAGGAAGGTGAACAGGAACTGCCGTCCGAGTGCGGCCTGAAAACGATCCGAGCGCAGGATTTGTTCGAACCAGCCGAGACCTTCCCAAAAGAACTGGTTGTTGCCAAAGGTTTCCTGCACCGAGTAGTTGACCACCGTCATCATCGGCACCAGCGCGTTGAACGCGACCAGCGCCAGCACCGGCAGGACAAAGAACCACGCTTTTTGGTTTTCGGTTCTCATCAGCTGCGCTCCTCGGTTGCGATCCAGCCGTCGCGATAGACGCGGGATTGTTCAGGTTTGAATTGCAGGAAGACCTCTGAACCGGGCTCGGGCACGCTGTGCTCGGTCACGGCTTTCAGGGCCGTATTGCCGACCATGGCACTAACCACATAGTGGCGGCCAATGTCGGAAACCTTGGTCACATGCGCCGGGATACCGGTATCGCCAAAGCCCACGTATTCCGGGCGGATACCCAGATCGGTGCGGCCACCGTCGCCGTGGGTTGGGCCTTCCAGCATCACCTCATGGCCTTCGAACACGGCGCGGTCGCCTTTGGCCTCACAAGGCAGAACGTTCATACCTGGTGAGCCGATGAAATGGCCGACGAACGTGTGCTGAGGGCGCTCGAACAGTTCCACCGGCGTGCCGATCTGTACCACTTCGCCCTCTTGCATCACGACCACTTCGTCCGCGAAGGTCAGGGCCTCGGTCTGGTCGTGGGTCACGTAGATCATCGTGGCCTGCACGCGCTGGTGCAGTTCCTTCAGCTTCGAGCGTAGTTTCCATTTCAGATGGGGGTCGATCACGGTCAGTGGTTCGTCGAACATCACCGCGTTCACGTCATCACGGACCAAACCGCGCCCCATCGAGATTTTCTGCTTGTTGTCCGGGCTCAGGCCACTGGCGCGGGTGTTCAGCATATCGGTGACGTCCAACATCTCGGCGATCTCATCGACGCGACGTTTGATCGTTGCCGGGTCTACGCCGCGGTTCTTCAGCGGAAAGGCCAGGTTTTCCCCAACAGTCATCGTGTCGTAGATCACCGGAAACTGGAACACCTGCGCGATGTTGCGCTGATCGGGGGGCAGGGTGGTGACGTCCCGATCATCGAACAGGATTTGCCCTTCGGACGGGGTCAGCAAGCCCGAGATGATGTTCAGCAAGGTGGACTTGCCGCAACCCGAGGGCCCCAGCAGCGCATAGGCCCCGCCATCGCGCCAAGTGACGTCGATTTCCTTCAGCGCATAGTCCTGCGGGCCTTGCGGGTTAGGCATATAGCTGTGTCGCAGGTTTGAAAGCTTGATCTGTGCCATGTCAGGCCACCCTTTTGCCGTCTTGGCCGAAATACCGGCAATGGGCCGGGTTCATGTAGAAACTGTGATCTTCGCCGACTTGATAGGGATGCACGCCAGCCGCCAGCGAGACCCAATCGTCTGATCCATGCCGGAAATGCGCGCTGGAGTCTGAGCCAGACAGCTCGGTCACGATCACGCGGCCCGTCAGTTCGACATCCGCATCCGAGGTGCGGAAAGGTGTCACCCGGTGCGGGCGCACGGCGACCATGTAATCTCCGTCGGCCATGTCCGAGACAGCCCAGCCTCCGCCACCCGCCAGTTGCGCTTGCGCGCCGGTAACGGTGATACGCGCCACGTTGATTGGCGGGTCCGAGAAGACGCGCGCGGCAGCGATGTTTTCGGGGTTGCGATAGATGTCTGCTGTGGGGCCGAACTGCGTGACACGTCCATCCTCCATAAGTGCGGTGTAGCCCCCCAGCAGCAGTGCTTCTTCGGGCTCGGACGTGGCATAGACCACCACGGCACCGCGCCCGGCAAACAAGTCGGGGAGTTGTTCGCGCAATTCCTCGCGCAATTTGTAATCGAGGTTGGCCAGTGGTTCGTCCAGAAACACCGCGCGGCTTTCCTTGGCAATTGCCCGGGCCAGCGCTGTGCGCTGCTGCTGTCCGCCCGACAACTCATGCGGTCGGCGGTGCAACATCGGGCGCAATTGCAGCAGGTCGGCGGCCTCTTCGACGCGGCCTTCGATCTCGGATTTCGCCATGCCTGCCACGCGCAGCGGTGAGGCAATGTTGTCGAATACGGTCATATGTGGGTAGTTCACGAAGAACTGGTGTACCAGGCTGATCTGCCGCTTTTGCGTGTTCAGCTTGGTGACGTCCTGCCCATCCATCAGGACCTTGCCCGAGGCGATCGGGTCCAGCCCGGCCATCATCTTGATAAGCGATGTCTTGCCCGATCCTGTCGCGCCCAGCAGCACATTGAAATGGCCGGTCTGCAGCGTCAGATTGGTGGGCTTGATATGAATAACATTGCCAACCCGTTTGGTGGCATCTTGAAGTTCGATCATGTCCGTGGATTCCGGTCGTTCAGTGCACCGCACTGGTCGTAGGGTGGGGATGCCGCGCACGGCATCCCCGGTTGCATTGGCTCAGTTGGCCTGCCAGCGCGCAACCAGTTCGTCATAGTTGACGGTCTGGCCTTGCGGCTTTTCGTTTTCCAGCTTGGCCTTGGGCGAGCCTTCTTTTTCCAGCCAGAAAGCGGCATCCTGAGGCTCGTTCAGGCGCGGACCACAGCCACCATAGACGTTGGCGGCCTCATCTGCGGCCTGCATACGGGCCATTGTGATGTCCATTTCCTCGGCCAGACGGTCCATCGCCTCTTGCGGGGTGAAGGCACCCGAGTTCACGTCACCGATTTGCTGCCACCAGATCTGGGCCAGCTTCGGATAATCCGGCACGTTGATGCCGGTCGGCGACCATGCGACGCGATCAGGCGAGCGGTAGAACTCGACCAGACCACCCAGCTTGGGTGCGCGTTCGGTGAAGGACTCGTGGTTGACCGAACTGTCGCGGATGAAGGTCAGACCCACATGGGACTTCTTCACGTCGACAGTTTTCGAAGTCACAAACTGAGCGTACAGCCATGCCGCCTGAGCGCGATCCGAAGGTGTGGATTTCAGGAAGGTCCAAGACCCCACGTCCTGATAGCCAACCTTCTGGCCTTCTTCCCAATAGGGGCCATGCGGGCTGGGCGCCATCCGCCAAAGCGGCGTGCCTTCGTCATCAACCGTATTGTTGCCTTCGGATTTCGGCTTCACCATGTCGGCGGTAAAGGCGGTGTACCAGAATATCTGCTGGGCCACGTTGCCCTGACTAAGCGCCGGCAGCGATTGGTAGAAGTCATAAGACGCCGCGCCCGGAGGCGCATAGTTGCGCAGCCACTCATCCCATTTGCGGATCGCATAGACCGCAGCCGGACCGTTGGCCGCACCACCGCGCGACACGGATGCACCAACAGGGTTACAGGTGCCCGCTTCCATGCGGATGCCCCATTCGTCGACGGGCACACCGTTCGGCTCACCCACGTCACCGGCACCAGCCATCGAGAGCCATGCGTCAGTCATACGCCAACCCAGGTCAGGTGCGCGCTTGCCGTAGTCCATGTGGCCGTAGATCGCGACGCCATCGACTTCTTTCACGTCATTGGTAAAGAATTCAGCGATGTCCTCGTAGGCCGACCAGTTGACTGGAACACCCAGGTCATAGCCGAACTTCTCTTTGAACGCGGCTTTGTTGTCCTCATTGTCAAACCAGTCCTTGCGGAACCAGTAAAGGTTCGCGAATTGCTGGTCGGGCAGCTGGTACAGGTTGCCGTCCGGGCCGGTGGTGAACTGAATGCCCATGAAGTCATCCAGATCCAGCGTCGGCGATGTGGTCGCCGCCCAGTCGCCTGCCATCTGTTCAGTCAGGTTGTAGGCCAGTTGCAGGCGTGAGTGCGTGCCGATCAGGTCACTGTCATTGACGTAACCGTCATACAGGTTCCGGCCGGTCTGCATCTGGGTTTGAACGGCCTGAACCACTTCGCCCTCACCGAGGATCTGGTGGTTGACCTTGATGCCGGTAATTTCTTCGAACGCCTTGGTCAGCACCTCGGACTCGTAGGAGTGGGTCGGGATACCTTCGGACAGGACGTTGATTTCCATGCCGGCATAGGGTTGTGCAGCTTCGATGAACCACTTCATCTCACCCATCTGCTCGTCTTTCGACAGCGTCGATGGCTGGAATTCGTCGTCGATCCAACGTGTTGCTGCGGCTTCGTCGGCCCAAGCAGAACCGTGCCCCGCAATGACGGCAGTCGCCGCCACAGCGGAAAGTAGATGTCTCCGCATCTGTCTCCTCCCAAAGATTATGTGATCCGGCGCAGACCGGATGACGATCAGCATCAGCGATTTTTTGCTATGCTGTCAAACTAATTTTTTAGTAATTGGCTAAATATTGAATTTTTCATTATAAAATAAGGTCTTGCAGACAATATTATTTGGAATCGGGACGGGTTATTTGGCCGCCCCGTGTACTTTTCACGTCGATCCGTGTTGCATTCCGGCGCTAGAGACCGGTCCCGTGACGTTGCTCTAAGCGGGCTTGAGGACCCACCGGTCAACGTCACGGGGGACAGCTCCGGGCGAGCTCTCAGAGACCCGGCGCGGAACCCTTACGACATATTCGAGACGACTTCGCTGAGCGTTTCGGCCCGGCGGATCAGTTCGATGGACAACTCGCCGGATTTCGTGCTGACGCCGTAAACGGCGATGCGCGGCAGGCTGTTATAGTCGAAATGGTTGCTGAAGTAATATGCGCCGGTGTCGTAGATCGCCACATAGTCATTGGGATCAAGCCGCGGGATCAGCACATCCTTGGCCACCAGATCAGCCGCGAAACAGCAGGGCCCGGCCACGTCGGTCTGCACCTTGTCTTCGGTCTTCAGCACCCCGTCCGGTGTAAACCCTTCCACCCGGATCGGCCACGCAGCGGGCAGGAAGGCCGTGCGCGTCATAATCTGCGCACCGGCATGGGTGGTCGCGATATGCCGCCCTCCGGCATTTTTGGTGTATTCCACGCGGGTCGCCATGAAGCCGTTCTTGGCGGCGATTGCGCGGCCAAACTCGGTTTTCACGCTGTATTTTCCGGTGAACAACAGCGGCACAGCCTCCCGCAGGATGTCGGAATATTCCTTGAAGGTCGGTTTGACCTCGGGCGAGGCGAAGTTGACCGGCAAACCGCCCCCGATATCCAACCGGGTGATCTGCTGTTCGCCTTTGCGGGTGTTGATCTCTTCGGCCACGGCCACCAGTTCTCCGATACCCTGCGCCATCAGCTCCAGCGGGCAGCCCTGTGATCCGGCATGGGTGTGGATCGAGGTCAGCCACGGATGGTCGAGGTAATACTGAATCAGCTTCTCGCGATTTCCCGCGTCCCCGATGGGATAGCCGAATTTCGACGTGTTGGTCGCCGTACTGGTCGATGAAATCGCGCCCGAGCCGATCTGCGGATTGATACGAAAGCCAATGATAGCCTCGGAATTGGGATAATCCTCGATCATCCCGGCGACCCGTTCCAGTTCCTGTTCATTGTCCAGATTGAATGCAATGGAATGTTTCAGGCATTGCCGCAGATCATCCATCGTTTTGGCCGGGGAATCGAAGATGATCTTGGAGATATCGAAGCCCGCCGATTGTGCCATGGTCAGCTCTCCGGGGCTGGCGACCTCGGCGCCGATGCCGCAATGCGCGATTGTCATCAGCACATGGCGCAGCGAGTTCGCCTTGACGGCAAACGTGTGCTGGAAATTGTCGGGGAAAGCGGCGATCAGATCGTCGATGGATTTGGCCAGACCGTCCAGATCCATGAAGCCTATCACAGTGCTTTCACTGTCCAGAAGCCGGTCTTCGATGGCGTGTTGCAGGATTTGGTGTTCTCGGTTCATGGTGTGCTCCGGTCCTGGTGAATTCACTGTACCTTAAATGAAAACGGCGGCTCGGATGAGCCGCCGTTAGTTGGTTTGTCTGGGTTACTGCCCCAGTGCCACGCCTTCACGGCGGGGATCGGCGGCCCCGATCAGCTGGCCATCCTTGATCAGGATCGCATGCAGGCCCGAGTTCAGGTCGACGGTCTTGACCTCATGGCCCTTGGCGGTCAGTGCCTCGGCGAAATCAGCCGCTGCGGTTTCCTGCTCCACATCCATGCTGGATCCGTTGCGGTGCACGAAATGGCCGGTCTCGATGGCATCCTGCGGGTCCATGTCCCAGTCGAGGATCGCGATGATGGTCTTGGCCACATAGTTGATGATACGGCTGCCACCGGGCGAACCGATCAGCAGATAGGGCTCATCGTCCTTCATAACGATGGTCGGCGACATCGAGCTGCGCGGACGCTTGCCGCCTTCAACCCGGTTGGCCACCCAACGGTCACCATCCTTCGGCGCGCGGTCAAAGTCGGTCAGTTCGTTGTTCAGCAGGAAGCCCCGAACAAAGACACGGCTGCCAAAGAAGGTTTCGATGGTTGTGGTCATCGACAGCGCGTTGCCGTACTGGTCGCGGATCACGATATGGCTGGTGCCGGGACGATCCGGGTTCTGCGAGGGCGCAAACAGCGCAGTGTGATCGCGCGGCGGCTCACCGGCCGAACGCTTTTCACTGGCCGCAGCCGGATCGATCATTTCCGAGCGCAGTTTCAGGTAGTCCTTGTCCAGCAGACCTTTGACCGGCACGTCAACAAAATCGCTGTCGGCCATGTAAAGTGCACGGTCGGCATAGGCCAACTTGGCAGCCTCGGCGTACAGGTGCGCCAGTTCAGCGTTCCAGCCAGTGCCTTTGAGGTCAAAGTTGTTCAGGATACCCAGAATCTGACCCACGGTCAGACCACCCGAGGTCGGCGGGCCCATGCCGCAGACGTCATAGCCGCGATAATCGGCGCAGACGGCGGGGCGGACCTTGACGCGGTACGCCGCCATATCTTCCAGCGTGATGTTGTTTTCCACCTTGGACGTCGAGTCCACCGCAGCCACAATATCCTCGGCAATCGGGCCGTGATAGAAGGCGTTTGCCCCCTGATCCGCCAGAATACGCAGGGTCTCGGCGAAATCAGGGTTCTTCAGCAGGGTGCCTTCGGCCAGCGGGCTGCCATCTTCGTTGAAGAAATATTCCTTAGCACCGGGGAAGACGTCCAGATAACGCTCGCGGTCGATGGTGGACTGGATCGAGTTCGCCATACGCGGCGACACTTCGAACCCGTTCTCGGCCTGTTCGATAGTCGACTGGAACAGCGAGGCCCAGTCTTTCTTGCCATAAAGGTTATGTGTCACCTCCATCAGGCGCAGAATGCCGGGTACACCCACGGCCTGTCCGCCCGAGATCGCCTCGGCAAACGGAATCCGCTCGCCTTCGGCGTTCAGGAAGCGCTCGGGCTTGGCTTTGGCAGGCGCTTTTTCACGCGCATCAAAGGTGGCCAGTGTTTTGGACTCGGCGTCCCAATACAGCATGAACGCGCCACCGCCGATGCCCGACGATTGTGGCTCGACCAGGTTCAGCATCAGCTGTACCGCGATCATCGCATCCGCAGCGGTACCGCCTGCGGCCAGCACGTCATAGCCTGCTTTGGCGGCAATCGGGTTGGCGGCAGAGACCATGAATTCGGTACCGGTGACCGAATCCTTATCCTCCCATCCATAGCCATATTCCGGCGCGGGGTCCTGTGCGCTGGCTGTGCCGGCGGCAACCCCCAGGGCCAGCGCGGCGCTGGTTCTTAGAAATGTCCTCATCATTAAATCCTCCGGGTGATGATTGACGGTTTTCCTGTTCTTTCTGCTCTTGTGGTTTTCTGTTTCCTGATCGGGCTTGTGCTATGCCCCGGCTTTGGCCGCGCGCACCACGTAAACCGATACCTCGGAATGCCGGACCACGCGGGCTGCGTTGGGACCCAAAAGATAGTCCTTGAGGTCGGGCCGATGCGCGCCGATGACAATCAGATCGCTGCCTGCTTCCTGTGCTGTGTGCAGGATTTCCTGATAGGCCGTGCCGGTTGCCACCACGTGGCGGACTTTTGCGTTGCGCGCGTCGCCCAGAACCGACTTGCCCAGTGCCTCAAGCGCGTCCTGCGCTTTGACGACGGCCTGTTCATGATGTTCGGGCTCAAAAAAGCTGCCGACAAAGGACTCGCCAAAATCCGGCAGTACGGTGACGACATCCAGCTGAGCATTGTCAAGGTCCGCAAGGCGTCCCGCCTGCCGCAGCACTTCGGCGTCGGTTTCGGGTTTTCCGGCATCCACGGCACAAAGGACGGATTTGCTCATGGTGTTACCTCTTGTTCAGTGGTGCGGGCTGCGCGGCCCCTTTGCAGGAAGGCGATGAGGCC
>NZ_JBQFXP010000017.1:0-65725 GCF_056540905.1 Ruegeria sp. AL1 | reverse complement strand
TCTCGACGCTCGCGCGGCCAATGCCCTGCCCTGCGGCGGTAATCAGTGCTTTCTTTCCGGCCACACGGCCCTGTGCTTCGGTCATGTCGTCTCTCGATCTCTGTTCCTCAGAATCAGCGCCGCAATCCCCGGCGCGCTTGCGAGCATTTTGTCTTTGGGCATGTTTGTCTGCTACGGCGCCGCGCCTAACCGTGCAGAGCCTGATTCCTCCGCTTTTCGTTCATACATAAATCATTTATTTATTTATAAATCAACATTGACTTTCCATTCTGAGCTGAGGGATGGTTCAGGAACTCGTTCCAAGCGTTGCAAAGGGAGAAAACTGTCGCTGAAATAGTGGAGAAATGCGGCGCGCCAATTCTTGAAAAGGTATTGATATAATTGAACTTTTACCACTCTAAAGCGAGGGTTTGTCGCAAGGTGATATCGCGCGTGCACACTGGATCGGCCACAAAGTGAAATCTACCGATTGGGTAATTCCCCCGAAATTTAGGGGTGCAGAAGTAGAATTTTCTCGAAGCTGAATGAGGAGGTTCTGATGAAGAAATCGAAGTACAGCGACGCGTAGATTGTGGCGATCCTGAAGCAGGCAGAGAACGGTGTGCCGGTTGCAGATTCGTGTCGCGAGCATGGAATGAGCACGGCGAACATCTATAAGTGGCGATCCAAATATGGCGGGGTGGATGCCAGCCTGATGGCGCGTATGAAAGAACTTGATTAAGAGAACAAGCGGCTCAAGAAAATGTATGCTGAGAAGAGCATGCAGAACGATCTGCTCAAGGAGGCGCTTGGAGAAAAGTGGCAAGGCAGTCTCAAAGAAAAGAGATGGCCGAATGGGCTGTTCGCTATCGATCAGCCAGCATTGCTTTGGCGTGCCGGGCCTTCAGCATCAACGAGACTTGCTATCGGTATCAGCCGAAGCTCAGTGGTGAAAACGAGTTGATCGCCGATTGGCTGGTCGGGCTAACGACGGCGAAGAAAACGTGGGGCTGGCCATTGAGGTCGACTTCTCTTTACCCTCAGAGCGCGTTGTCCGCACACTGAACCAGATCATTGCATGGCGGGGCAAGACGTTCGCCATTCGCGTGGACAACGTCCTATGTGGAGAAGAACTGGCTGTTTAGGCCAGCAGGTCCTGGAGCATCCGCCAATCGAGCGCCTTCTGGAAGTTGCAACGCCCAAAATGCGCCCTGTGACCCGGCGGGCATGGCAATCGGGTTCTGTTGCAAAGTTTCGGCTGTTGACGCGCTTGAGTTCAGCGTGCGGATGGCTTTCGGTCCCAACTAGTCGAAAGTCCGCTCATGGTCTCCTTTAGGGGCGCACAATATCCCAAGGATTTGATCCTCTTTGCTGTATTCTTCTACCTTCGATACGATGTTTCATACCGGGATCTGGAAGAAATCACGTCCGAGCAAGGCGTTGCGGTAGATCACACTACGCTGAACCGTTGGGTGACAAAAAACGCTAGTGCAATTGCCGATGTTGCTCGCAGGCCAAAGAGACCGTTCGTCCGCTCCTGGCGAGTGGACGAAACGTATATTAAAGTAAAGGGATCATGGGTTTACCTCTACCGAGCGGTCGACAAACACGGAAAAACTCTCGATTTCATGCTTTCACAACGCCGAAACAAACCGGCCGCTACAAAGTTCTTCGCCCGGATGTTGGAGGTGAATGGTCTACCGCGAAAGATTGTCATCGACAAAAGCGGAGCCAACTCAGCTGGTATCAAGGCGATCAACAAAATGCTGAAAGGCTTTGGCTGCCCGATCCCGATTGAGATGGTGAGGCGGAAATATCTGAACAACATCAAGAAACAAGACCATCGTTTCATCAAAAGACGCATCCGGCCAATGCTAGTGTTCGAGGCGTTCGCCTCAGCGGCGGAAACCCTCAACGGAATCGAAGTGGCGCACATGATCCGCAAAGGTCAAATCACGCCCGGAGTCTGTCCGTTTCGGCAATTTGTAGAACTGGCGGCATAAGCCGCAGGTTCGGTGTCAACTCTTTGTTCAGTCAGAAGCTTCGCAACAGATCCGTAGCTATTCACTCCCAGCGTTCTTGGGCGTCAACAGTCAAAAGTTTGCGACATATCCGGTTCACTTAGCTTCGAACGGTTGCATATTCGCCTTGCGTTCACATGCGCCGCCCTGTTCAAAAACAAGCTTCCCACACCTATAGGTCCGCGTGACCAAAATCTCTTTTATGCGTTCGGGTGCCAGCAGCGGGTTATGAGACAACACTGTCAAATCGGCCATCTTGCCGGGTTCAATCGATCCGCGTTCGTTTTCGAGAAAGACCTGCCAGGCCGCGTCGATCGTCTGTGCCTTAAGCGCTGACATCACGGAAATCCTCTGATCCTGCCCCAGCAACCGCCCGGAGGCCGTCAGCCGGTTCACCGCGCAATGGGCCAGATGCAGGGGTCGCGTTGGCGTAACCGAAGCGTCATTGTGCAGGGTGAACCGCACACCGAACCGTTCCGCCGATCCGGCGGGGGTCAGGCGGTTGGCGCGTTCGGGGCCCATGATCGTGTCGTAATGCCGATCGCCCCAGAAATGCACATGAGCCGAGAAGAAACTGACCGTCATGCCAAGTCGGGCCATACGCTGTAGCTGATCGTCGCGCAGCACCTGCCCGTGGATGACCGTGTGCCGATGATCGTTGCGCGGGGAGTCGAGTAGTGCAGCCTCAACTGCATCGATGAACATTTCGGCACCGGCGTCGCCGTTGCAATGGCAATGGACCTGAAAGCCAAGCCTGTGCAGTCGAACAACCTCAGACCGGAACAGGTCGGGGTCCATATAGGGCATGCCATTTGGACAATCCGACTTGCGAACGTCGTGATAGGGTTCACTCAGAAATGCAGTTTGTAACTGGAACGAACCATCCGAGAACAGCTTGCGCGGTCCGGTGCGGACATGCGGGGTGTCTTGCCAGTCCACCTCGGTCCGTCCTTCGGACAACGCGGGTTCCAGTTCCGCGATGGGCAACAGCATCAGGCCGATACCCGGATCACCCTGCGCGGCCAGCGCAGCGAAATGCTCAAGTAACTCGGCATTGACCCAGGCGTTCTGCGCAAAGGTCACACCATGTTGCAGATACTCGTCACGGGCGGCGGCGCATCCTTGCAGGAAACGCACACGGTCGATCAGGAAACAGGTCTCGCCCAAAGGCCCCATCGCAGACAGACCTTCGATCAGGCCAGTTAGTTCTCCGGTCTCGGGGTCGCGATCAAAACGCCCTCCGACCGGGTCTGGTGTATGCGCGTCGGCCCCCAGAAACGCCAGCGCGGCCGAGTTCGCAACGCCGTTGTGGCCCGAGGCGTGGATGACCCACACCAGATGATCGCGTGACACCGCATCCAGCTCGGCGCGGGTGGGCATCCGGCGGTCGGCAATGGCAGTGTTGTCAAACAGAACGCCCATGATCCACTCGCCCTTCGGGGTCTGACGGGCGCGGTTGGCCAAACGGCGCAGGGCTGTGGGAATATCCAGACAGTCGCCGCGTGGCGGTGCGGACAGATCCACCCGGAACAGTTCGACAAAACCGGAATCGGGGAAATGCCCGTGCGGATCGATAAAGGCGGGCATCAGGGTTTGCCCCTTCAGATCAACCTCTTGCGTATCCGCAGGCATCCGGGCGCGCAAATCCTCTTCGGCTCCGACCGCAGCGATCTCGCCGCCCCGGGTCAGCACAGCCTCACATTCCGGGTTCTGCGCATCCATGGTCAGGATCGGGCCGTTGAAAAACAGTTTGGCGTCCGGGTTGGTCATTGGGGTCTCGTCATTTCAAAATGGTTTCAGACAGCGCAAACCGTGGCCATCTGCCTGTTCCCAGACGGGGGTCTGCATGCAGATATCGCCGGCCACCGGGCAGCGCTCGCGGAACTCGCAGCCCGAGGGGCGCTTGAGCAGGCTGGGCGGTTCGCCCTTGAGCGCAATTCGCTCCAGCCGCGCATCGGGATCGGGTTCGGGGTTGGCCGATAACAGGCAGCGGGTATAGGGGTGGCGGGGGGTGTCAAAGATTGCCTCGGTCGTGCCTTCCTCGACCAGTCGACCCAGATACATGATGCCCATACGGTCCGCCACATGGCGTACCACGTTCAGGTTGTGGGTGATGATCACCATTGCCAGCCCCAGCCTTTCACGCAGGTCGTTCAGCAAGTTCAGCAATTCGCCCTGAACCGACACATCCAACCCTGCGGTGGGTTCATCTGCCAAGATCAAGCGCGGTTCCAGCGCCAGCGCACGAGCCACACCAACACGCCGCGCCTGCCCGCCCGACAGCTGATAGGGGTAGCGATCCGCAAAATCCGCAGGCAGATTGACCATTTCCAGCAGCCGCCGGGCCTCGGCCCGCAGATCACGGTCTTTCAGGCCCTGAATGCGGTAAGGCTCGGTGATCAGACTGCCAATGGTCAGGCGCGGCGATAAGCTGCCGACCGGGTCTTGAAACATCATCGCAATGTCTTTGCGCAGAGGACGTAGCGCCCGTTCCGGCAGACCACGTATTTCCTGCCCGTCAAACCGGACATTGCCCGCCTGCGCCGGAGCCAGCCCTGCAATCGCGCGGATCACCGTGGTCTTGCCCGAGCCACTTTCGCCCACCAGCGCATAGGTTTCGCCCTGATCCACCTTGAAACTGACCCCGGCCAGCACATTGACGCGGCCATAGCTGGTTTGCAGGTTTTCGACCTCAAGCAGGCTCATGTCGCGGTCTCCGCATGGTTCAGCCAGCAGGCGGCCAGATGGCCTTGCTGCACCTGTTCAAGCGGCGGGACGTCGCTAGCGCAGCGTGGCATGGCCTGATCGCAGCGGTCACGGAAAATGCAGCCGCCGGGCAGATTGGCCAGATCGGGCACCTCGCCCGGAATGGTCGGCAACACGCGCGCTCGGGTCTTGATATGGCCCGGATCGCAGTCGATCAGACGGCGGGTATAAGGGTGTTTCGGGTGGTGGAAAATTTCACGTACCTCGCCGCTCTCCACAACGGCGCCTGCGTACATCACCACCACCCGATCACACAGCTCTGCGATCACCCCGAGATGGTGCGAGATAAACAGGATCGCGCAGCCGAAATCCTGTTGCAGGTCTTTCAGCCGCTCAATGATCTGCACCTCAAGCGTGGCGTCCAGTGCTGTTGTAGGTTCATCGGCAATCAGAAGATCGGGTTCTGACATCAGCGCCATGGCAATGGCGATGCGCTGCCGCATCCCGCCCGAGAACTCATGCGGGAACTGCGCCAGCCGGGCCTCGGGGTCCGGAATACCGACAGCCCCCAGCATCTTTGCGGCCCGCGCGCGTTTTTCGGATTTCGACGCGCCCGAGCGATGCTGGATGTCCAGCATCTGCTGCCCGATGGACAGCACCGGGTTGTGGGTCTGCATCGGGTCCTGAAACACGATCGAGATATCGTCGCCCCGCAACGCCCGCATCTGGCGTTCGGACAGGGCCAGCAGATCGCGCCCTTTGAACCGGATTTCGCCCTGCCGGAACCGCGTGTTCGGCGCGGTCAGACGCAGGATCGAAGAAATCAGCGTGGACTTGCCGCAGCCGGATTCGCCGACGATGCCCACGATCTCGCCCGGTTTGATATCAAACGTGATGTCGCGCAGGGCTTTCAGATCACCCCGGACCGTTTCGTAGTCGACACTGAGGCCGTCAATTTCCAGCAAAGGGGTGCTCATCGCTGTTTCCTCAGTTTGGGATCCACCACATCGCGCAGGGACTCGCCCAGAAAGGTAAAGCCCAGCGTGGCCAGAATGATCGGCAGGCCACCGGCCACGACCAGCCACGGGGTCTGCCGGATCAATGCGTATCCGTCCTTCAGCAGCGATCCCCAGCTTGGCGTCGGTGGTTTGACCCCGAGCCCCAGAAAGGACAACCCGGCCTCAAGCGCGATCACCGTGGGGATGTCCATTGCCGCCAGAACCGCCAGCACGCCGATGATATTGGGCAGCATATGCACCCCGAGGATGCGGAAGATGCTGGCACCCATCGACCGCTCGGCCAGAATGAACTCGGAGTTGCGTAAGGTCAGCGTCTGCGTGCGCGCCACCCGGCCATAAGTGGGGATCGAGGTCGCCATGACCACAAAAACCACCGTTTGCAGGCTGGGCCCGACCAGCGCGACCACCGCAAGCGCGAACATGACCGTCGGGAACGAGCGGATGGTATCAAAGAACAGCATCAGCAGGTTGTCCAGCCACTTCGGGCCATATCCCGCGATCATCCCCAGTGTCAGCCCGATCACCATCGCGCCGAACACTGCAGGCAAGGCGACCTTAAGAGCCACCTGCCCGCCCATGATCACCCGGCTGAACGTATCGCGGCCCAGCTGGTCCGTGCCCAGCAGATGCTCGGCCGAGGGGCCTTGCAACCGGTGGGTCACGTTCAGCGCAACCGGGTCATAAGGTACGATCCAGGCTGCAAACAGAGCGCAGAACACGATGGTGCCGACGATGATCAGCCCGGCAAGACCCAGCGGATCGCGGGCGACCCCGCGCAGAATGGTGGACAGTTCTGATCTTGGTTTGGTCATCCCTGCCCCCTCAGCCTGCCGTCCGCGCCCGCGGGTCCAGCCAGGCATTGATCAGATCCGCCAAAGCGGTCGACAGAACAAACAGCGCGGTCGACACCAGGACCGAGCCCATGACAATCGGATAGTTCCGCGTGGTGATGGAATCGATCACCAGCTTGCCTAACCCGGGCCGGGCAAACACGATCTCAGCAAACACCGCAGAGCTGAGCAGGAATCCCATTCCCACGCCGATCACGGTGACAACCGGCAGGATGGCGATGCGCAGGGCGTAGACCATGACGATCCTCTGCTCGCGCAGGCCAAAGGCGCGCGCCGTGCGGATATGGCTTTCGCCCAGCACCTCAAGCATTGAGGCGCGCACCAGCCGTGCGATATAGCCGACCCAGCTAAGCCCGATGGCAAAAGCCGGGAGGGCAACGTGGTAAAGCCTGTCGACAAAGCCGTCACCCACTCCGATGGCCGGAAACCACTGTAGGTGGACAGCGAAGACCAGCAACGACAACAAAGCGATCACGAAGGACGGGGCCGCCACGAAGCTGACGGAGACAGCCGCTGCGAACCGGTCGATCAAAGTGTTGGGGTGGGCCGCCGCATAGGCCCCCATTGCAATCCCCAGCACGGCCGACCACAGGATTGAGGCAAAGATCAGTTCCAGCGTGAACGGCAATTGCTGAAACACGATCTGGGTGACAGGACGACCCGAAAATACGTCAACGCCCAGATCACCGTGCAGCAGGTTGCCGTAGAAGATCAACAACTGGTTCCAGATCGGCTGGTCCAGCCCCAGCTCGGCTGTCAGCCGCGCCTGAAGCTCGGGCGTGGCGCGCGGGCCCAGCATGATCTGGACCGGGTCGCCGGGCACCGCGCGGATCATCAGAAACATCGCGGTGACGGCAACCACAAGAATCAGGGCCGCAAGGGCGAACCGTCTGAGGACATAAAACGCCATTGCGGCCCCACCTGATCAGGATTTGCCGAAATACCGCAGCAACGTCGTCCCATCGGGCCGCAATGCAGGCACAATCCGTGAGGTATGGATGATCGGCGTCGCCTCATGGGTGATGAACCGATACGCACCGCTTTCCTCCATCAGATCCTGCGCGCGCTGGTACATCTCGGCGCGCTTGGCCAGATCGGTCTCGCGGAAGGCGGCGTCGTGAACGGCATCGAACTCTTCGCTGCGGAAGCGTTCCCAGTTCCAGACACCTGCCTGCTCGGTCGTGAACCATGCGGTCGCGTAATAGGGGTCGGGGGTCATCGAGAAGCGGTTCAGGATCAGTTGCAGATTCTCGTTGTCGCCACTGGCCCAGAACGCCCCCGATTCCAGCACATTCACCTCAACCGTGATGCCGATCTGGCCCAAGGTGGCCTGAATGATCTGCGCAATGGTGCTGTAGGTGGTCTTGTTCAGGATATCCAGCGTCAGGGTCACGTTGGTTTCACCGGATTCTGCCAGCAATTCAGCCGCTTTGGCAAAATCGGCCTGCGGTGGCACCAGACTGTTGGTACGGTTGCCGGTCAGCCCCGGCGCGATGATCCCGGTTGATGGCTCAGCGGCCCCGAAATACGCCGCCTCAAGAATGGTCGGCACGTCGATGGCGTGCTGAATGGCCTGCCGCAGTTTTTTGTTCTGCAGCTTGGGATGATCCATGTTCATGCCCAGCCAGACATAATACAGCGACGGGTTCTCGATCAGCGTCCCGCCATTGGGCACCCCTGCCCGATAACGTTCGACCGAACCCAGCGACACGCGTGTCAAATCCAGTTCACCGGCTTCAAAGGCGATCTCGGCGGTATTTTCATCGTCGATCGGCAGGATTTCTATCGTATCCCAGGCCGGAGCATCCCCTTTCCAATCGGGGTTGCGGGTCAGAACCGTCTTTTCCTTCGGATTCCAAGCCGACCGCAGATAAGGACCAGACTCTGCCACCGGATCGGTGCCGATCCGCCCGCCCGCGGCCTCAACCGCCGCTTTCGACACGATATTGCCGGTGATATAGGGCAGAGCAATGGACCAGAGCGGTGCAAACGGATCGTTCAGAACAATGGTTCCTTCCCGTTCGCCCGTCACCTCGACATGGCTGAGAGGGCCCATATCCGGCTTGTTCGGGCTGCCGGTGGCCTCGTCAATGATCCGCTCGAACGAGAACTTCACGTCCTCCGCCGTCATCGCGCCGAACCCGTTGGTAAATCCGATATCATCGCGTAGCGCGAATTTGATATGGGTCGGGTCAGCCTGTTCGATCATGGCCGCAGCATCCAGTTGCCAATCCCACTCGGTGCCGGGTTTATACTGGATCAGCTTGTTGTAAATCGGGGCCTGAATCTGTTCATCGCTCTGGCCTTCGGAGTGCGCCGGGTCCAGCGTCTGCATGTCGCGATACGAGCGGATACGCAGAACACCGTCTTCCGCCGCAATCGCCCGTCCCGGCCAAACACCAGTAAGCGCCGAGCTTGCACCTAACGCAGCGGCGGTTTTCAGAAATCCGCGCCGATCCAGCGGCGCCTGCATCCATTTCATTTTCATGTCGTTCTCCCTTTGGCTTTCCGGGCCGTGTTGTGTGCAGCGTGGGACCAAACCCCGCATCCGCCATTCTGCCGCTTTCTGATTGCATACGCATGACACCCGGTCTCATGCGCAGCTTTAGGGCAAATAACCACGATCGGGGGGCATGTTGAAAGTAAGCGATTTTATGCTAGTGTATGTATGTTTACGCATAACTGCAGCAACCAGTGTAAGAAGCAGGACCAATGGCCGAGGATTTTTCAAAAAACCTGCGGGCGCTCTGCGCGCGATTTGCCAGCATATCAGCCGTCTGCCGCGAGATTGGAATCAACCGCCAGCAGTTTAACCGATATTTGAACGGGGGCGGGCTGCCTTCGGCCTTTAACTTGCGCCGTATCGCTGGGTTTTTCAGCATTGCCGAGGCAGAGCTACTACTGCCTCATGACACGTTTCATGCAAGACATATCCGTCAAAACAAGGTTACGCGCCGTGTTCCGGAACAACTGATAGGTGACGTGTTTCGGGATCAGGCCCGGGGCCTGCGCCGCTATCTGGGGTTTTATCACGGGCATTTTCGTACTCCCACGTGGGAGGGCGGCATTCTGCGAACCCTGATCTGGCTGCGGGAACAGGATGGTTATGTCGTCACTCACAGTTTTGAACGCGCCACGGATGCCAATGGCAACATCCGACAGCGGACACGTTACTCAGGTCTGGCCGCATATCGCGGCAACCGGATCTACATTTTCGAACGCGCTTTCAGCGATGACGGGTTTTTGTCCGAGACCATTCTTTATCCGGCCCATCGCCAACAGATTGTTCATATCAAGGGATTGACCACGGGCGTGGCGACGCGGCCTCGACTTGCACCGTTTTCGTCCCCGACTATCTGGAAGCGCATCGGCAATGCAACCTCGGCGCGCGATGCGGTCAGCAAAACGGGTGTATATCCGACCGCCAGTTCCAAGATCGAACCCCAGATCAGACGGTTTTTGACAGAGAACGAGGGGACGTTGCTGAGGTGACCGGCTCATTGCGCAGGCATCGAATGCAAACTCTAGGCTTTAACTTCAAACTCAGGAGTCAGTTAATCACATCGTCACAATGCTTGAATTGACGGGCTGCACAGGAGGGGTTAGCTCCAGCCAGAACATCGTAGTACGCTCCCGCCATAATCGAACAAGTACCAGCGACATACACTAGTTCTGAAGGTGTAGACGCCCCCGCCATTCAATGAAACTTGTACGGATCTGGTGATATCAGCGAAATAAAGGTGTGAGCGCGTCCAACGAACTCAAGCTCGCGATGCCTTGCAAGCGGTCGTATAGGTCACCGGCATTTTCATGACCATCTATGCAATCGAGGAATTTCTCTCGTTTTTGCGACTCAGAAAATGGTTCGGTGATGCTGCCTTTTGGATTTCGCCGAACCCGCTCGACCTTTGATCCATCCGTGAGTGTCACGGTCAGGATATGTGGTAGAAAGTCCTCGGCTGCTTCTTCCTCTGCTGTGTAGTGGGTCATCTTTATGCGATCCAGCAGCGGTTCCTCCGCATGGGTCGCCACCCCTTCCGGGGTGAAATCCGTGACGCTCAACCGGCCCGCCCGCACCGCGCGCGCGATGCAATAGGACATCGAAAACCGGGCTTCCATTTCGTTTTCGGGATGCGTGAACGGCATGTTCCGAAAGTTTGCTTTGCGCACTTTGACCGTGATGTCAGCAATGTTCTCGGGGTTGGTCACCCCTTCGTCCCGCAGATCCAGCGCCATGTCGATGGCCATATGGCTTGAGCCGCAACAGGGGAACCGCTTTGGCATGACACCGGCGGTTTCGATATAATGGGGCATGTCTGGGACAATGTCGAGATCGCCGTATCCACGAGGGTCTTTGCCGCCCAAAAGCTCAAGAAACCCCTGCCCGCGTTCAATGATATCAGCGTGCCCGGACAGGCCAGCCCGCGCCAGACGGGCGGCCTCGATAGCATTCTTTGCGCCCATGCCCGCGTGGATTGGTTTGACGGGCGCTCCGAACTGGGCCTTGCTGCCCGAGGCGAAGCTGGTAGCCAACGACATTGCGTGCACGATTTGCGCGCGGTCAAACCCCATCATCGAAGCCACGCCAGCCGCCGTTCCGATGGTGCCGATTGTCGACGTGCTGTGCCAGCCAGCTGTGTAATGAGAGGGGACAACACCCGCACCAATCAGGCCTTGAACTTGCAACGCGACCAGATAGACCTCAACAACCTGTGCGCCGGATGCGTTGAGTTCGTCACCGATTGCCAGCAAAGCCGGAACTGAAACCGCCGAAGCGTGGCTGAGCGCGGGTCGGAAATTGTCGTCGAAATCCAGCGCATGAGCCGCGGTTCCGTTGATTGCAGCGGCAATTGCGGCGTCCGACCGCCCGCCGCCAATGAACCGCGCGGGGCCATCGCTGGTCGACCCCGACAAATAGGCCTGTCGCACGCTGAGGGTCGCCGGGTCGTCGCGCCCCAGATACATGCATGCAACCGTGTCCGTGATCGCATCGGCTGCGAGGGCACGTTGACGTTCTGTCGATTGGTACGAGACGCACCAATCCGCGATACGTTCCAGAACGGTGCTCATATCAGTTGGGCATGCTGGTCGGGGCCAGCACGTTCTCGACGACCTCGGCAAACCACGCCGCGCCGACGGGCAGAACATCATCGTTGAAATCGTAACGCGGATTGTGCAGCGGCACGGCCGTCTCACCGGGTTTGGTGGTGCCGATCCGGGCAAAGCAACCGGGGCGCGCTTGCGCCAAAAAGGCAAAGTCCTCGCCGCCCATCGCAGGAGGGCGCTTTAGCATCACATTGTCGCCGCCAACAACGGCAATGGCAGCGTCCATGCCAAAATCAGTCGGCGTGTCCGCGTTTATCACGGGCGGATAGCCGCGCCGGTAATCGACGGCAACCTCGGCTCCCATCGTTGCCGCCGCGTTGCGGGCAACCTCGGAAATCAGCCTTTCGAATTCGTCCTGAACCTCGGGTGTCAGGCTGCGGGCGGTGCCTTGCAGTTCGGCCACTTCCGGTATCACATTGCCTGTGGTGCCGGCATGAAACTGCGTCACCGAGATCACGCCGTTTTCCAGTGGATCGATCCGGCGCGAGAGGATCGTCTGCAGAGACAAGGCAACCTGCGCCCCGGCGATCAGAGGGTCAACGGTGTGATGCGGGCGCGCGGCGTGTCCACCCTTGCCTGTGACCTTGATCGAAAACCGGTCGGACGCAGCCATTGTTGGGCCTTTGACCACGCTCATCACACCTTCGGGCAACAAAGGGTCGTTGTGTTGGCCAAACACCATGTCAGCAGGAAATTTCTCGAAGAGACCCGCATCAAGCAGGCTTTTGGCCCCGGCCAGCCCTTCCTCGGCGGGTTGAAAGATCGCATGAACCGTTCCAGAATATCGGCGCGTCTGCGACAGGTATTTCATCGCACCCAACAGCGTCGCGGTATGCCCGTCATGGCCGCAGCCATGCATGACACCCGGCACGGTCGAGGCCCAGGGCGCGTCTCCCTGATCTTCCATCGGCAGCGCGTCCATGTCGGCTCGCAAGGCTACGGCCCGGTTGCCGTCACCTGCGCGCAGAGTTGCGACGATGCCGGTCTCTGTCAGGCGTTCAAACGGGATGCCCCATTCCGTCAAGTGCCGGGCGACGAAGTCCGAGGTCTCGAACTCCCTATACCCCAGCTCGGGGTGGGCATGGAGATGCCGGCGCCAGCTGGTCATTTCACCGGCAAAGGCGGCGATTTCAGAAGGTATGGCCATAAGAAACCTCATGCATGGAAAAGGCCCTGCCCTCTGCCTGTGTTCGATGGCAGAGGGCAGATGCTGTGTTTGGGATCAGTCGTCCTGAATGGCGGCAAGCGCCTTGTTCATCCGGGCTTTTCTGATCCGCATGATGATCATGATCACCGTCAGGATCAGGATCGTCAGCGAAATCGGGCGCTGGAAGATGATCCAGAGGCCGTCATTGGCAAGCAGCTGGGTCTGACGCACCGCACGCTCCATGCCGCCGCCCAGAAGCAGGGCGATCATGAAGGCGGGGATGTTGTAGTTGTAGCGCCGAAACAGATAGCCGAGGACACCGAACAGAACCATGATCCACACGTCGAACAAGGACGAATGCAGCACATAAGCCGACGAGACCGAAATCATCAGGATCAGCGAATAGGTAATCCGCGCAGGCACCGCCAGAATGATCCGACCGATCATCGGGCTGAACCAGAAGCCAACAACAAAGTAGGCGACGATGCAGAACAGCCCGGCACTGAACAACGCATAGATCAGGTTGGCATCTTCGGTGAAGACCTGCGGCCCAACGGTGATGCCATGGATCAACATCGCACCGGCCAGCAGTGCCGCCTGCGTCGAGCCGGGAATCCCAAGCGTCAGCAGCGGGATCAAGTTCGCGCCAGAGGTCGCATTGTTGGCCGCCTCGGATGCTGCAACGCCTTTGACCTCGCCATCGCCCCATTCGTCATCGGGCTTGGCCTGACGTCTGGCCTCGCCGAAGGACAGGAACGACGCGACCGAGGCTCCGATGCCGGGGAACATGCCGACCGAGGCTCCGATGAACATGGATCGTATGATCGTCGGCAGAACCCGTAGATAATCCGCAAGGCCGAAAGTATCGTCCGGTTTGCTGACTTCGTTCTTTTGGTTCTTTTGATCCTTGTGCGAGGTCGCGCCGAAATCCCGAACGTCAAACCGGTGGAACACTTCGCCAACCACAAAGATACCGATCAGTGCTGGCACCAGCGGCAGGCCATCCATCAGCGGCAGCTGGTCAAAGGTCATGCGCAGGTTGCCCGAGATCGGGTCGAAGCCGACCAAAGCGAGAGTGATGCCGAACAAGGTGCTGATGATTCCTTTGATCATCGATTCACCAATGATCGACGAGATCACGACAAAGGCGAGAATATAGATCGTCACCAGCTCGGGCGGGCCGATTTTCACGGCGTAAACTGCAAGGTAAGCCGCGCCAAAGATCAGCAGGCATTCCGAGAAGAAGTCGCCCGTTGCCGACGCCGCCGTAGCAGCGCGCAGCGCTTTGACCGGGTAGCCCTTCCGCGCCAGCGGATGACCTTCGATCATGGTCGCAGCCGCAGAAGGGGTCCCGGGAGTGTTAAACAGAATTCCAGGGATCGAGCCGCCGAAATCCGATGATTTTGAGATCGTATACATCAGGATCAACGCAATCAGCGGATCCAGATAGAACGAGAAGGGCAATAACAGGGCGACCGCGGTTGTACCGCTCAGCCCGGGCACGGCGCCGACGAGAATACCCGCAACCGAACCGATGATGGCGACAATCACCGCACTGGGGCTGGTGATGAACGCCGACATACCTTCCAGGAATGGAGACATATTCTATTTCCTTTTGATCGGTCTTCGGATGCGTTCAGAACGCGGCAAAGAAGTCGCGGCGCCATGTGGGCACCTTGTCGTTCAACCCGGTCGAAATCAGCGCGCCATCGCCTTCGGTGATCCCGAGGACAAAGAAGAACAGAAGGTATGACAACAGGGTGAAACACACCGCAATCGTTGCCTGCTTGCGACCGAATTCTCCGGTAAACAGGCTGACCGCGACAAAGCCCACGATGGTAGTGGCGATGATGTATTCGGCGGCCCAGAAGAGGATCGGATAGGCACAGCCCACCAGCCCAATCAGAACACCGCGCCGTGTCATGAAAGGAAAATAGGCATCCGGGTCCTCACGCTCTTCCAGACTGGCACGTGCAGCGGGCGACAGGATGACCACGGCCAGCAAGATGACCGACAGGACGATGATGGCCAATGCAAAGGCCACTCCGCTGTCCTGCGCAATTCCGGCCAAGCCACCAACGGACAGCAGATCATACGCGCCCGCCAAAAAAACAATGATCATGAAGAGTCCGAACAGGATCTCGCCATCAAGCCACTTAGGCATCTCTCTCTCCCTATTTCCGTTGACCGAAGGCAGCGTACTGCCTCCGGTCCTGATCAAGATGCTCTTACAGCGAGCCAGCGACCGAGTCGGTCGTCGGGCGCCATGCGTCCATCAGCGTTTTCATGTGCTCATGGGTTTCTGCACCATCCATGAACACGACATTCAGGTTCGCGTTCTTGACTTTTTCCTGCGTCGCCGGGTCATCGATGGCGAATTTGAACGCGGCGGTCAGTTCCTCGATCACCTCGTCGGGGGTGTCTTTGGGGGCAAGCACGAGGTAAGGTGCAGGCATGGCGACGAACTCGGTATTCTGTTCGGCGAAGGACAGCATATCGGGGGCCAGACCATCGCGTTCTTCAGCCATGACACCGATTGCGCTCATGGTGTCGAGGTTGGCCAGATAGTGGTGCGTGCCAACTACGCCAAAGGCCACCTGATCGCCGATGATCGCAGCACGGGCCGGGGCGCCGCCTGCAAACGGGACGTCCTGCACCTTGTCCTGCAGATCATTGGCCAGCAGCCAGCTGGTCATGGCGACATCGGTGATCGAGCCTTTACCGGTATGGGCCCAGCGAAGCTGTTCGCCTGCCGCGTCCGCGTCCAGAATGGCTTGTTTCAGATCGGCAACCGAGTTCAGGTTGCGCGCCTTGGGTGCAACAACAGCCAGGTTTGCCACAGCAACATGCGCGACCGGTTTGAAGTCGTTCAGAACGTCAACGCCGGTCTCTTTGACCATGGTTGCGATCATGGCCGAGCCCGAGATCATCACGACGGTCTGGCCATCAGGCTTTGCAGGTTTGGTGAATTTCAGGCCAATCAACTGACCCGCACCCGGACGGTTCGCGACGACGATGGGCTGGTTATCCAGCGCTTCGGTCAAAGCCGGCGCAAATATGCGGGACAATGTGTCAAGTCCGCCGCCGGGTTTTGCGCCCACAACGATAGTGACCGGCCCGTTCGGGAAGTTGTCGGCGGCAGTTGCCGCACCGGCCATAGCGGCCAGCGCGATTGTCGCGCTTGCGGCTACGCTTTTAAGTGTTCTGTACATGGTGTTCTCCCTTGATTGGTATGCGCAGAATTGAGGTTGAAGTAAGCATCCACAAAGCGGGTCAGCTTATGCAGAATGTCGTCGAAGAAGATCTTGCCTGCCTCGGCACTGAACGGCACGTTTTCACCGTTGATTTTTGCGTCTTCGCTGATGTCCTCAGCATAAACGGGTAGGTTTACGTCGAGATCCTCGAACTTGCCCTGATGCATCGAGACAAGGGGGATTCCGTTCATCTCGCCTTTGCCTTCACGATGCACGTCCTGCTGCGGGGGGCAGTCATCGGGGAACAGATAGCGGCTGAGCGAGCCCATCGGCTCGGTCCCGTGGCCCTTGGCGCGAATGCCAAACTCGGGCTGTGCGCGGTTCCACACGTCGTCGTCGAACTTGCCCCAGACATTAACCGACGGAATGATGATACCGTGCTTGGCGCGTGCCAGACGAAGCTGATTGGCGATGATCCCGGAATTGCCGCCATGCCCGTTCAGAACGAGAATATTCCGAACGCCGTCCCGAATGAGACCGTCCACAATCTCCGAGAATACGGCGGCAAATGTCTCGGCAGACAGGGCGATGCCTGCAGGGGCGTTCTGAAAATAGGTGGCATGACCAAAAGGCAGCGTTGGTACGGTGATGCAACCTGTTTTCTTTGCCAGACGCTTGGCCAGTTCATCGACCAGCCGGTAATCCCCCATGGGCGTAAAACACCCGTGCGGTTCCGTCGACCCAACCGGGATCAGAAAGGGCTTGTCGGCGGCGACGGCTGCGCGGGCGTTCAGAATGGTGGTTGCTGCAAGATCAGTCATTGCGCTGTCTCCACGGTCACGGCGTATTGCGCCACAAGATCGTCGGCACCGGACAAGGCGCCAAGCGTTGCCCCGGCCTTCATGTCCGCACGGCGCTGGGTGCTTGTGTCCTCTTTTGTCGCCGCCGCTTTGGCGAGCTCTGCGGCTTGGGCGCGGGGGATGCAGATCACTCCGCTATCGTCGGCCATGATCAGATCGCCCGCATGAACCACAACGCCGCCACAGTTGACGGGCAGGTTCAGGCTACCTGCGGGGCCGGTCCGACGCGTGGTGATGGGCGAAACACCGTCGGACCAGACCGGAAAGTCATGTTCGCGGATTTCGTCGGGATCGCAGATCGGGCCATCGACAATGGCACCCGCCGCGCCCGCCTGCACCAGCCCATAGGCTACATTGCCACCAAGACAGGCCAAACGGGTATCCCCTGCCCGGTCGATCACGACGATGTCGCCGGGACGCACCCGTCCCGACGCATAATGCAACAGAGTCGAATCCGGCGTGGGCAACCGCAGCGTCACGGCTGTTCCCATGATGCGTTGGTCGGACTGGCGCGGCGTGATGCGGTGATGATCCAGAAAGCCGGTCCAGGTCAGATGACCGACCGTTGCAACCGAAACACCGGACAGCATCGACAAGATTTCGCCGTCGATCTGGTCCGGCATGGGGGCTATGTCGTAGTGTCCAATCATATGTTCGAACATTTCTATTATTTCGATGATCTACAAATTTGTAGCAGAAACATAATTATCGGTCAACAATTTCAAATTCGACTATTTTCTAATGCCCGATCACATGTTAAACACAAGGAATGCGCACAGATATTTTGCCCACCTCCGCGACCTCGACCGCCAAAGAACCGATAACGAACCGAATTTATGATTCGATTCTTGAGGACATCCGGTCGGGAAAGCTTGAACCGGGACAAAAGCTGAAAGTGCGCGAGCTAACATCCGAGTATGGCGGCTCCACCGGATCCTGCCGCGAAGTCCTGAACCGGCTCGCGGGCGAGCGATTCGTGCAAACCAAAGGCATGACCGGTTTCAGCGTCCGCGATCTGTCCTCCGAGGATCTGGTCGAAGTGCTCGATCTAAGGGACCAGCTGGAATCGCAGGCCTTCGTTCAGGCGATCCAGCATGGGGATACCGAGTGGGAAGAACGCATGGTTCTGGCGTTTCACAGGCTGGAACGCGAGCGCGCGCGGGAAGGAACCTCTCTGATCGAGCGGGAATATTTCCACCGGGAATTTCATCTGGCCCTGATCGGCGCACATACCTCGGAATGGCATCAGTTCTTCATCCGGACACTCAGCCTGCATTCCGAGCGGTACCGCCGGATTCTGCTGCCTAAGAGGATATTCGAACCCGAATACGTCCAATTGGTTGATGAAGAACACGCGCAGATCATGGGTCTGGCGATGGAACGTCGCGCCGAAGAAGCGGCCGCGGCACTGAAGAAACACCGCTCAAGATCCCGAACAGACCTGCTTATCGCACTGGAAGGTCGCTGACCTTGGGCCCGACCTGTCCAAACCCCGCACAAAGTGAAGCCTGACGTATGACCCTGCCCCGTATCGCCCTGATCCATTTCCATCTGGAAAGCAATCGTGCCGCACCGATAACTGCGCGCGCGGATTTTGCCGCTCAACGCCTTGCCATCGGCACAGACTTCGCTCGGGACCTCGCGGAACGACCTGCCCTCGCCTCGGCTGGTATCAGAGGGTTCCAAGAGGATTTCGGGGCGTTTGACCCCGTGCCGGTCTTCGCGGCATTCGCAGGGGCTGGCGGCATGATGGACGGCCCATTCTTCGACGAGTTGTTGCAAGCGGTGCATGACCAGCTTCCGGCCGACGTCGATGGTGTCTATCTGGACGCGCACGGGGCCTGCATCGCAACCAACGACGAAGACCCAGATGGGACTCTGATCTCCCTGATCCGCAAAATTGTCGGGCCGGGTGTCCCGCTGGCGGTGACGCTGGACTTACACGCCCATGTCAGTCCGGCCATGATTGAGGGCGCGGATTTCATCGCCGCGTATCGGACCAATCCTCATGTGGATCAGTTCGAACGGGGACAGGAAGCAGCCGCTGCAATGAAACGGCTGCTGAACGGAGAAAAAACAGGCCGTGCCTTGGTCCGCCTGCCCTTTATTCCGCCGTCGACCACGCAGGATACGACAGGTGGGCCATATGGGCGGCTTATGAACCAAGCGGTGACACAGGCCATCGGCCCGATCTGGAACGTGTCATTATGCGCAGGCTTTTCCGTCGGAGATTCGTCGAAGGCCGGTGTGAATGTCACGGTCACGGCGGATACCTCTGCGATCGCGTTAAAAACCGCGCGCGCTATCGGACAGGCGTTTTGGGACGCGCGCCATGAGTTCCGGATCAACCTGACCTCAATCGACGATTCTGTTCGCCTGATGTCGGATAGGGGCACCGCTCGTATTTATGCAGACGTGGCGGACAACCCGGGCGGCGGAGGTCGCGGCAACACGTTGGCCATATTGCAGGCCATGCTCGACGCAGGGGTTGAAAACGCTCTGGTCGGGATGCTCTTTGACCCCGAGCTCGCCGCCGAGGCAGCGGGACATGGCGAGGGCGTAAGATTTCAAGCCCGGTTCAACCGGTCCGAAGCCGATACGCAATCGGGCCATCTGACAGCCGATGTCGACGTCGTGAAACTGGCCGATGGCCCGGTCGATTGCAGACGTGGCCTTTATGCGGGCGGGCGGCAAGACCTTGGCCAATGCGCCCTTCTGCGGTGCCAGGGTGTGCTGATCATGGTCACAAGCATTCGTCGCCAATTGTGTGAACCCGCATTCGTCGAGCGTTTCGGGCTGAACATCGCCGATTTCAACACAATTGTCGTCAAATCCCGCGGCCATTTTAGGGCCGGTTTCGACGAGTATTTCACGCCTGACCACGTTGTGGAAATCGACGGCCCGGGCCTGACCTCTCCGGAGTTGTCCCGAATAGACTTCAAGAAGACACCGCGCCCTATTTACCCGATTGATCCGGGTGTGGAATGGTCTTCCGAGTCAGAAGAGTGTGTCACCGGAAGAAGCTGACCACCTGCACCCACTTTATTGAATGGTAGAACATGCGCCACTACAGCGGGAAAATCGTTGCACTTTCCATAGGCTTAGTTGGCGCAGGCTTTGCTACGAGCATCGGGTTTCCTCTTCCATGGATGCTGGGATCAATGATCATGGTTACGATTGGCGCAATTGCTGGCGCGCCCGTTCAGGCTCCAATCAAATTGCGAAAGGTCATCATGCCAATCATTGGCGTGATGCTGGGCTCTGGATTTCACCCCGAGATTTTCGAGCAGATTTCTCAATGGGCCGTCACAATCGCCGTCATCCCGATTTTTATCGTGCTGGCGTTTTCAGTTGCTTTCGCCGTGTACACCAAGCTTGGTCAGTTTGATCCTGTCACTGCGTATTTCTCGTCGGCACCTGGCGGATTGAATGACATGATGCTGATCGGTGCGGAAGCCGGAGGTGTCGAACGACGAATTGCGCTGGCTCACGCAAGTCGGGTGCTGATCGTTGTTTCTGTTGTGTCGTTCATATTCTGGTTCTTTTTCGATGTTCGCTCGACGGGTCAAACGTCAAAAAGCGTAGCTTTTGAAGACCTGAATCTAGCCGACTATGGCATACTTATCGCCTGCGCTGTGATCGGTGCCTTGGTTGCCCCGAAGTTGAAACTCCCCGCAGGTCCCGTCATCGGCCCCATGATTCTGTCATCGATCGTGCATCTCACGGGCCTCACCGGAAGCGCTCCACCTACGATGGCCGTCAACCTTGCCCAGCTTGTAATGGGAACCGTTGTCGGATGCAGATTTGTCGGCGTGCCGCTTCGCGAAATATGCCGGGACATCGGTTTGGCCACCATCTCCACAACTGGCATGATGATAGTCGCGGTTCTTTGCGCGTGTTTTGTGACCTGGCAGACAGGTATGGATCTGAAACAGACACTTCTGACGTTTGCGCCTGGCGGATTACCTGAGATGAGTCTGTTGACGCTAGCGATGGGCGCTGATGTGGCGTTTGTCGCAACCGCACATATCATTAGGATTCTTATTGTTATCGCTGCTGCCCCAATTGCATTTCAAATCTTCAAAGCAAAGATCTAACTGACTCAGTGTCAGAATCCTTCGGCATTGGTTTCAACTAGCCAATGACGTACCTATCAAGTTGGACTCTATTCTTCGGTAAGCACAAAGAACCGTCCATACCGTATGCTGACCTCTCGTTGTACTTTCAATCAACGAAAGTAGCTTTGAATAATCGCGACCTAACTTTCAGCCTGCCTTGATGGTCCAGGTGGTCCAGCCAAAAGCCATATCTAACAGCCTCCAACGTTGTCCACGGCGATGAGAAAGACGGCCATTTGGCGGAGCAAAAGTTGTCCACTGTTTGGGTTACCGGTGCCTTGGCAAACCCGCTCCCAAATAGCTGGCGGTTGCCAAGGCGTCTTGGTCCGCCGGGACCAATCTATTCTGTGCCTTAGGAGTTCTGCCGCGCCTTGCTCTGTGCGAAACGACAGCTTCCTCCGTTCGTCTCCAGGATGCTGATATGGTGGGTCAACCGGTCGAGCAAGGCACTGGACGCCGGTTCAACACGTTCGAGGCTGTGCCAGCCGAAACACAGGCATGGCGCGCAATATCGACCATCGTCGGATTCTTCATCAGTCCCTTCCCTAAGAGAATCTCTTTTTAAAACCTTTCAATACGATTTTCTGCGACCCTCCAGACACAATCAAAGCGCCGGATTAGCAGATCATCTGGCGGAGTCGGCGGTTGAGATCATCGACATGAGGCGCAGTTTGCGAAGCTCGAATACCGTGTCCCTGGCATCGGACAGCACCTCAAGATGCGGAGAAGCGTTGTGTTTGTCCCACTCCGCGCGGTTCGCCCAGTTTTCATAATACATAAACTCGGCCGGATCCTCGTTGTCCTGATGCAGCCAATATTCAATACACCCCGGTTCCTGACGGGTAGGTTCTAACAGACCCATCAGGATAGATCTGGTTTCTTCAATCTGACCGTCAATGGCCCGGATATGCGCGACGACCGTTAGCTGTTCCGACATGTTTTTCTCCTGCTCGAAATCGTAACGTTGAATAGTTTGGGATAGCCGTTACAGAACCTGTTCCAGGCGGTCCCGCATGGGGGCCTTGTCGGGACTGACGCCGGTCCAAAGCTCGATGCCATAGCGCCCCTGTTCGATCAGCATGTCCAGCCCGTCGATGGTGCGGCACCCAAGGTCTGCGGCGCGCTTGAGCAAAGGCGTCTGCGGCGGATTGGGCACCACATCGATCACCAGCGCCGAGGACGGAAGGCTGTCAAAATCCAGCGGAACAAGGGCGTCGGCATCCGGATACATGCCAATCGAGGTGGCATTTACGAAAACATCCGTGTCCGCGTCCAGTTGGATGGTGCTGACCAGTGGTCTGAATTCGGCAGTGAGCCCCGTGGTCTGCGCAGTCAGTTCATCGGATTGCAGCCGGGCCAGCAGGTCCTGCCCCCGCGCTGTGTCCCGATTTACGACCGTCAAATGCCGCACACCGGCCAAGGCCAGTTCCACCGCGATGGCGCGGGCCGCGCCGCCTGCGCCCAGCATCGTAACCTTCAGCCCCTGCGGCGACACCACATCCTGCAACGCCCGAACCAAACCGCGCCCATCGGTGTTTTCGCCTATCAGGCGATCCCCCTTGCGCACAACGCAGTTGACTGCACCGATCAATGACGCGGACGGGGCAATCTGATCCAGACAATCCATCACGGCGATCTTGTGCGGCATGGTGCAGTTGAACCCGGCAAACCCCATGGCGCGCAGCCCCTGAACCGCAGCGGCCAGCCCGTTTTCATCGACCTCCAGCGTCAGATAGCGCCACGGCAGGTCGTGATGGTCAAAGGCCGCCTGCACCATCGGTTCGCTGGGATTGTCCCACACCGGTTTGCCGATCACGCCGACAAGGTCTGTTTTGAATTTCATTCTTCTCTGGCTTCCCGTTGGCGCGATCAGCTACTGCGGCTGCGCGATTTGATGTATGTGTCGAAGGCAACGGCGGCGACGATGATGATGCCGATCACGATCTGCTGCCAGAACGGTTTGACGTTCAGCATGACCAGCCCGTTGAGCAGAACCCCGATCAGTAACGCCCCCGCCGCGGTCCCCAGAACCGAGCCGACGCCGCCAAACAAACTGGTGCCGCCGATGACCACCGAGGCGATCACGCGCAATTCGAACCCGACGCCCGCCACGGCCTCGGCCGAGTTCAGGCGCGCGGACAGGACAAATCCGGCCAGCCCGGCGCAAAAGCCGGTGATTGTGTAGACACTTGCGATGACGAACTTGACGTTGATCCCCGACAGCCGCGCCGCCTCGGGGTTTGCGCCCACGGCGTAGATACTTCGGCCGTAGCGGGTGTAATTCAGAACATACCACGCCAGAATCGTACCGCTGACGAACAGGACCACTGGAACGGGAACGCCCGCAATATCGCCCCTACCCCACCAGCGATATCCCGCGTCAAAGCCGCTGATCGGTCCGCCATCGCCCACCAACAGAGTAATGCCCCGGAACAGCGACATGCCGCCCAACGTCACAACAAAGGGCGGCACGTTGAACACAGTAGTCGTGACCCCTTGCAACAGCCCCGCAAGCGTTCCCACCAGGATGGCCGCCGAAAAGGCCCAGAACCACCACAGCGCTTCCTGATCTCCTCCGCCGAGGGAAAAGGATTCCGTTTGCCCGCCTGTCACAAGCGCCGCGCCGACAATCCCTGCGGCCGCCAGGGTCGAGCCGACCGAAAGGTCGATCCCGGCGGTCAGGATCACGAAGGTCATGCCGATCGCCAAAAGGCCGAAAATTGACACTTCGGTCAGAATGTTCAGGATGTTTCGGGTCGACAGGAACCGCTCATTATACGAGGTGAAGACGATCACCAGCAGCACCAGAAAGATCAGCGGGGCCAGTTTCGCCAGCACGCCCGCCCAGTCAATCGGTCGGGCCTCGTTTTCCTGCTGAACGGCCGCCTTGGCACCGGTCTCTCCTTGTCTGGTGTTGTCGCTCATGGCCGGGCTCCTGCGGAAATTGGGGTCTCGCTCGGCAGGGTCTGCACGGGCGTCATGCTTTGCATCAGGGTTTCTTCGGTTGCATCCTCGCGCCGGAACTCACCGGTGATCCGGCCCTCGGACATGGTCAGAATCCGGTCCGAGACAGTCAGGATTTCGGGCAGTTCCGAGGAAATCACGATCACCGCCGTGCCCCGGTCGGCAAGGTCGAACAGAATGTCATGAACCTGCGCCTTGGATCGCACGTCGATCCCGCGGGTCGGCTCATCCACGATCAGGATTTTGGGAGCCTTGGCCAACCAGCGGGCGATCAGGGCCTTTTGCTGATTGCCCCCGGACAGTTTGCCGATCGCCTGCCGCGCGCCCGAAACCTTGATGTCCAGCTTTTCCCGGCTTTCCTCGAACAGCCGGTTTTCTGCGCCCAGGTCGAGATGTCCGAATTTGCTGGACAGCTCGGCCAAGGACGCGATCGATATATTGTGGTTCACAGGCAGATCCAAAAAGCAGCCCTGTTTCTTGCGGTCCTCTGTCACCAGCCCCAAGCCGGCGTTGATGGCTTGCCGGGGGCTGTCGATCTCGACCGGCTGACCGTCCACAAGAATCTCACCGGACTGACGCCCGTCCGCGCCAAACAACATGCGCACCGTTTCCGTGCGCCCCGCCCCCACAAGCCCGGCCACCCCAAGGATTTCACCGTATTTGGCCTGCAACGAGACCTCGTGCACCATCGTGGCGTTGGGATCGCGCAGATTGGGAATGCTGGTCAAGTCACGCGCCTCGAGCGCAACCTCTCCGCCCGTCGCAGTGGTGCGTTTGGCGAAAATATGTGAAAATTCGCGCCCGACCATGGAATGAATCAACCCGTCCTCATCGGTGTCCGCGACGTTGCCAATATCGACAAGCTGCCCGTCGCGCAGTACCGAATAGCGGTCGCAAATGCGAAACACTTCGCCCAGACGGTGCGTGACATAGATGACGCTGATGTTCTGACGTTTGAGCTCCAGAACGATGTCCAATAGGCGATCCACCTCGGACCCGCTGAGCGCGGCGGTCGGTTCGTCCATGATGATCAGTTTGGAATCAAACGACAAAGCGCGGGCGATTTCGACCATTTGTTGCTCGGCCACGCTCAGGCTGCTCACCAAGCGCGAGGGCGAAATAGTCAGGCCGATCCTGTCCAGCGCCCGTTTTGCATCGCGATGCATCTGACCATGACGGATGCCGAAGGTACCCCTTGGTTCGCGACCCAGAAATATGTTTTCCGCAACCGAGAGCGGCGGGATCAGGCTGAATTCCTGATAGATCGTGACGATCCCGGCCTCACGCGCTTCCAGCGGGGTTTCAACTTGCAAAGGGGTGCCGAACAGCGCGATTTCACCGCTGTCGGCGGGCTGTGCACCGCTGAGGATTTTCAACAGGGTGGATTTTCCGGCCCCGTTTTCGCCCAGCAGTGCATGGACCTCGGCCGGCCCCACCTCAAGCGACACACCATCAAGCGCAGTCACGCCGGGAAAGGTTTTGGTCAGGTCGGAGATACTCAGTATCGGGTCTGCCACGATCCGCACCTTGTCAGTTGACGACCGCATGCAGGCGGCGATGCCCGCATGCGGTCTGTGCATTACTTGATTTCACCGTAACGTTCGGCTTCTTCCAGGTTGTCGGCACTGATCATGCGGGGGATGATAAGGTTCACCTGCTCTTTCGGGCGTGTGCCGTCGGTCACAAAGGCATTGACAATCTGCACGGCAGTGCGTGATTGCAGGCCCGGGAATTGGTCGACCGCACCGGCCAGCCCACCTTCGCGCACCGCCAAAAGCGCCTCGGGGCCCGCATCAAAGGCGATGATCTTGACCTTATCTTCTGCTCCAATCGACCGCAGCGCTTCCAGCGCGCCCAGGCCCATTTCGTCATTGGCTGCGACGATGACATCAGGCAACTCAGGCAGACCGGTCAGGATTGCGTTTGTGACACTCAGGCCCTGATCCCGGCTCCAGTTGGCGGTTTGTTCAGCAACGATTTGATACTTATCGCTCAGCGGATCCAGAACATTGTGCAATCCCTGATTTCGGTCAATGGCTGGGCTGGCACCCGGTTGGCCCTGAAGGTTTACGACTTGCGCACCATCGGGGAATTGTTCCACGACCCATTGCCCCTGCGCCTCGCCACCAGCCACATTGTCGGCACCCACATGAGCGAGCAAACCATCGACATTGTCGACACGACGGTCGATTGTTACGACCGGGATACCTTCGTTCACCGCATCTTCAATAACTGTCGCCAACGCGTTTACATCATTGGGGCTGATGATGATCCCATCAACACCCTGCACAATCGCGTTCTCGACATCCGCTACCTGTTTGGGTGATTCATTACGTCCGTCCGCCTCAATAATAGAGATGTTTCCGATGTTCTGGGCTTCATCATTGATGCTGTTTTGCATGTGCACAAAAAACGGAAATTGAAGCGAGGGCATGGACGACATGATCGTCATGTCTTCGGCAACTGCGGGCGCGACACCGCCCACGGCAAGCGCTGTCGCCAAAATCAAACTTTTAACGTTGGAATATTTCATCTGTTTCCTCCTCCGAGTACCGCGACGTTTGAATCGGACGCTGGTCTCATTTTTGACTTTTGCATACAAAAGTTGTAATTTCAAGCTACATGAAGCCTTGGGTTTTTCTTGACTAAACCGGCGTATGAAGACACGCCAATCCAGGGTAGAAACGTGGGAGACCGATTTGGCAGAGTTTAACCCTGGCCCAATGTACGCCCAGATTAGGGATCGGCTTGACGAGGCAATTGCATCTGGAGAGATTCCAGATGGAATGCGCCTGACCGAGTCGACAGTCGCTGATCATTTTGAAGTCAGTCGACAAACTGCGCGAAACGCGCTCCATGAATTGCGGACCCATGGATATGTTCAGTTGCGGCCCGGAAAACGTGGTTTTTTTGTTACGAGTCCTGGATCTGCAGATTCCAAGCAAGATCCGGTAGTGGACCGCAAACAACCGCTTGCGAATATCAGAAAACTCAAGCGCGAGCAAAAGTGGATGGAGCGCTATGACGACATCAAGTCTGAACTCATGGCCGTGGCGAGTACCGGAGAATTCAGAATTGTCCCCTCGAATCTGGCTGAACAGCACAACATCAGCAGAACCGTTTTAAACGATATTCAGTTCAGGTTGATTGCGGACAACATAGTACGCCTAGAGGGGCAAAAATGGATACTGAACCGTTTTGATAAAGAAACCATTGCCGAACAATTTGCGGTTCGGAAGCTGCTTGAACCATATGCCTTGTCCAAAGCGTTTGATCGGATCGACACCACCTTTGTCAACGCCTGCCTGGATCGAACACTGAACGCAAACGCTCAAACCACCGCTTATTCCTCGGAGCAGTTGGAAGAGCTGGAAGCAGACCTTCATGATCGCGTTCTTGCGTTCTGTGGCAACGATTTTCTGATGCATACTCTGCGCAATTGCAGGTTGGTTCACGTTTTCAATAGCTACTATTATCCTCGATACCATTCCGAGATCTTCTTCGCGAAAGAGCATGAAGCCGTTTATCGGGCCATACTGTCAGGTGATCGGGAAGGAGCACAAACAAAATTGATCGACCACCTTGAATTGTCGCGTAAGACCACGATGGATCGTCTGAGCCGATTTTCGGCTGATAATAGCGAAGTCCATATAGGCTATGTCAGACGATTGTAGATCGCTTTAGACACAGATAATCGGACGCCACCAAATTTTTGCATCTCACGCGATCTGCTGATTTAACGCATCATGCAGTGAAGCAACAAACGCGTTTTCGCCCTAGTAATCTAAGGGTGGTCGCAGAGAACCCCTTCTGCAGGTCGCTTATGATGGGAGCGACCAATATCTCAGCGCATCACACGGCCTCAAATCTGCGGCTGCAAAAGCGGCGCGTAGAAGCCTGATCGGCTGCGTTTAGGGCAGTATGTATGAGAAGGATCTGTTGCAAATTTTTGACTGTTGACGCTCATAAATGTTTCGAGTGATTGGATATCGAAATATTGAAGCCGAAAGTCTGTTTTAGGATCTCTTTCAAAGGCGCGTAGTATCCGAAAAACATGATCCTCTTCGCAGTGTTCTTCTATGTCCGATACAGTGTGTCATATCGCGATCTAGAAGAGATCATGCGCGAGCGAGGCGTTGCAGTGGATCACACGACGCTGAACCGCTGGGTGACGCGGTATGCAGGCGCAATCGCTGAAGCGGCGCGTCGTCGAAAGGGACCGTGCGATCGCTCCTGGAGAATGGACGAGACTTACATCAGGGTGAAAGGCAACTGGGTCTATCTCGATAGAGCCGTCGACAAGCACGGCAAGACGCTTGATTTCATGCTTTTCCCGCGACGAAACAAGCCTGCCTCCAAAAAGGTCTTCGCTAGGATGTTGGAGGTCAATGGATTGCCCAGAAAGATTGTCATCGACAAAAGCGGAGCTAACACGGCTGGCATCAAGGCCGTCAACAAAATGCTCAAAGGCTTTGGCTGCCCGATCCTGATCGAGATGGTGAGGCGCAAGTATCTCAATAACATCGTGGCACAAGATCACCGTTTCATCAAGAGGCGCACACGGCCAATGCTGGACTTCAAAGCCTTTGTTTCAGCGGCGGCAACGCTCGACGGCATCGAAGTTGCGCACATGATCCGCAAGGATCAGTTGTCGCCTGGAATCTGCCCGTTTCGTCAATTCTCCGAGATGGCAATCTGAACCTGAAGCGATCTCAGGTCTATTTGTCTGACCTAAAACTTGCGACTGAACCACTTGCCCATGCACATAAGCAATCCGACTTCAGCAATCTGGTGCCCTGGAATTATACACCAAATGTGTGATCGGCGCGCCACTTATGGATGGTCATTATCATCATAGTCAGGAATTGAGTAATGTCAGGGAGCGGCGTCGATGGCACCAATCGATCCATCTTGATACGAAATTAGCTTGCCTGAACGATCAACAAACTGTCCAGCCCAGCTGATGTGGCTCTGTGCTATGACTTCGCGCATCAGACGAGCAGAGTCTTCAGTTTCGAATTTTCCATCGGGCAGCAGTCTGGTCCTAGTTGGCCCGGGTCTTAGAGAAAAATATGTGATGCCCATTTCAGCTAATTCTGCAACCAATGACTTGGTGACGGCATGTGCGGCAGCTTTCGTCGACTGATAAATGACATTTCCGGGTGCGTCCATCATTGGAAAGATGCCGACATAACTTCCAAGAGTTACCCCAACCGGGTTTTGCGAGGATTTTAGATTGGCCAGTAGAGCCCGCGTAACAGTTGCAGGCCCTAGCAACTGTATTTCTCAGGCTGTCCGGGACAGTTCTGATCTTCTCTTCTGAATGTTGTTCGTGTGTCGCACGGTGTACATGCACTACAGAATTTGTGAATTTTGGACAGGTGCATGTTTCACATAGCCATGGATCGACGGTGCATGATGTCCCAAAAACTTGCTTCAACAAGTATTCAGAATTCAGTCGCGCGAGCCTCTCAACTACAGGCATAGTTCAATTAATTCTGGCCACCAGCGACGATTTTGACGGTCACAGATACATCATCCGCAGTAAATACAGGTTTCTTGCGTGGTTCAGTCTAGTCTCATAGTCTTCAAAGACTAAGCGAATGGCGGTTTTTTATCTTCTGCGCGCAGGGGAAATCAGAATGCCCAGAATGAAAATGGTTGTGCCTTTTGCCCTCTGTCTGGTTCTTGTGCACGCTCTCCCGCACGGAACCTTGGCGCAGGACACACAACCAACCGCCTCTGCTGTGGACGTCGGAGAAGACGAACCGCTTCCTGAGTTTGCAACAGGTTTGACAAATGGAGAGTTGAGGACTCTTGTTGGTCCAATTGCGCTTTATCCAGACACGTTGCTAATTCAGGTTCTGGTCAGCGCTACAGTCCCGTTCGACGTACTGAAAGCTGACCGTTTTCTGCTTGAAAACCCGGATGCGGAACCTCAGGAACTTAGTGATGAAATCGCTGCCCAGAATTGGGACGAAAGCGTGGAAGTTCTGGCACTGGGGTTTCCGGACCTCATCGGTCAGATGGCGAACCATATAGAATGGACCGAAGCCCTTGGAACCGCAATGCTGGCCCAGCAGGATGAAGTGTTGCAAGCCGTGCAGGATCTCCGCGACATCGCATTGGCCAATGGGGCCCTTGAAAGTAATGAGGCGGTCGAAGTGACAGAAGACGAGAATGACAATATCATCATCGTGCCCGCCACTCCCGAGGTGGTCTACGTTCCGCAATATAAGTCTGAGGTTGTCTATGTTTCGCAACCAAGGCCGACTGCGGGTGATGTGGTTGCAACCAGTTTGATCATTTGGGGCACCTTCGTTGTGGTCGACGCGATCTTTGGCCCCTCTTACCGATATTGGGGATGCCGAAATTGCTGTGGATGGAGCAGCGGCCGGGTTTACAACAACATCAATATCAACATTGACGGGAATAATAACATCATTGGCAATCGCCCGGGTGAAAGCTGGCGGCCTGGCCCGCAGAAACGGGTTGAAGCCCGCGACCGCATCACCGACCGCAGGAGCCCTAATGGTGCCACGACGCTCCCCGTTAACCGCCCGAACCGGAATGATGATCTTCGCCGCAAATTGTCGAACCGGACGGGTGCCCCAGATATTGCAGATCGCGTTAATCGCGACAATTTGCCGACCGTAAACCGTGGCATTAACGGTACTGGAGCGGAAACGCTGCGTGAACGCAGCCGCGAAGGGCAAGCGTTGACCAGGCCGAACCGAGCGGTGAAGCCTGGTGCGCGTCCTGCCACCAAACCTTCGCTGCCGACCCCGCGTCCAAATACCAGACCAGTGAACAACACGCGCCCCTCGGTCAATCGACCGACCCAGCGCCCCACTGTAACTCAGCCAGCTAGACGCCCCGCACAATCTCGCCCGCCTGCTTCGCGGGCCCCTGCCGCGAAGAAATCAATTGGCGGAGGCGCAAGGACCCATTCGACGCGTGGCAAGGCATCCCGCGGCAGCGCGCGGCCAAACCGGAGGTAAGGAATATGAGATATCTGTTTCTGACCGGCCTTTTGGCAGCATTCGTCCAATCCGCTTTGGCCGAGACTCCGGTTTACCAGACACCCCAGGATGCCCTGGATCGGTTGGCCGAGGCGTTTGCCCGAGGGTCGGTCGAAGACACGGTTGCAGCAGTTGATTCCAGCGCACTGGACCTGTTTCTGGACCCTGACAATCCGGCCAACATCGCACATCTTGAGGAGCTTGCAGGTCTGCATACCGAAGGCTATCGCTTTGTCCCGCAGGAGAACGGTGTCATCATCGAGCTGGGGAAAGAAGGCTGGCCGCTTGGTATTCCTCTTACCCGCAGGGATGAAGGCTGGGTTTTTGACGTAGATGCGGGACGAGAAGAGTTGCTGTTGCGCCAGATTGGACGCAACGAACTTGCAGTGATTGAAGCACTTGAGGGTTATGTCGCAATCCAGCGCGCGTTCCGCGAGTTTGATCACGATGGCGATGGTGTTCTGGAGTTTGCGTCCCAATTGATTTCAACGCCCGGGACGCGCGACGGCCTTTATTGGCCGGGTGATGACAGCCCGGTAGGTGATATGGTGGCCCGCGCTAGTCTGGACGGTTTTGACGAGGGTCAGGGACCCGAAGCCCCAGAGCCCTTCCGGGGATATTACTTCCGCGTATTGCAGGAACAGGGTCCGAACGCACCGGGTGGTGCGTATTCTTATTTGGTTGATGGCAAGATGTTGGCTGGCCACGCCATGCTTGCAGTTCCCGCGGAATACGGCGTTACCGGCGTAACAACTTTTCTTGTGTCCGAAACCGGTATCGTAATGGAGAAAGACCTGGGTTCAAAGACTGTGGAGACGGCGGTAGGTATTACAAGCTACGATATTGGCAATGGCTGGAGCCCGGCCATAAGCCGACAACCGAATTGAAACGCAAAAGGGAAAGACAATTTCGTTTAAGTCTTAGCTACTGGCGTTCTCAGACAGCCTGAGAAATATAGTTGCTACAAACACAGTGTGGCAGTTTCACAGTTGACAGGCAAATCCTTCCGCCCTGCCTGCGACAACACCTGCAGACCCGAATACTGTCATTCTTCCAGCACAAATTCCTGAACCATTACGTTCATGCCCGCCGTCAGACCGCCGTCGACCGTCAGCCCAATGCCGGTCACATAATCGGCATCGTCTGAGCCCAGATAGGCCACGGCTTTAGCCACGTCCTCAGGGACAGCGACGCGGCCCAGAGGATACCATTTCGATAGCTTCTCAAAAACCTCGGGGTCTTTTTCAAGACGCATGCGCCAGCTTACAGCATCGGTGCGTACCGAACCAGGAAGAACCGCGTTACAACGAATGCCAAACACGCCGTATTCACTTGCAACGGACTGTGTCAAGTTGAGGACCGCCGCCTTGGCCGCGCTGTAGGCCGGGCTGCCGAAATAGCGAATGCCGTTGACCGATGCGATATTGATGATGGCACCATCTTTACGCGCCTTCATTGCAGGCGTGACAGCCCGGATGCAATTGTATGGGCCATTCAGATTCACATCGATCTCGCGTTTCCAAATCTCGACGGCGATCTCATCAAGGCTGCCAGCGAAACTGTAGGCGGCGTTGTTTACCAATACATCGACTTGTCCAAGCGACTTTTCAGTCTCGGCAATTGCAGCCTCCACCTGCGATAAATCCGTGATGTCGGCTTCGACGAAACAGGCCCGCCCACCCGCAGACTGGATGTCTTTTGCTTTTGCCGCGCCGGTTTCCGCGTTGATTTCAAGAACAGCAATCGCTGCCCCTTCCGAGGCAAGCTTGTCAGCGATGGCCGACCCGATCCCGTGCCCGGCACCCGTAACCAAAGCGATCTTGTTTGAATATCTCATGTAACCCTCGCTGATCAGGTCAACGCGGCTTGAATCCAGTCGAGAGATTGCAGCCTGATGTGACCAAAGTTGTAGAATGAAATGGATTGGGCGCCCTGCCCTTTAAGCATTTGAACGGCATCCTTAACCTGCGACGCATTTGTCAGGTTCGGATAGGACGGACGCAGGATGTATCCGACGTTTTTGGCCCCGCAGGAGCGCTCTTGGACATCGACGATATCCTCTTGCATCGCAGAGACACCGTTCTGGTAGCTTGGGATTTCCAGCGCGTCAGCCGCTTGCGATAAACCAGCCAGATCGGACCCTTCGGTCACGCATAGCTCATTCGGTGATTGTGTGGTCGGGATGATGGACAGCCGCACACCGCGTGGCATCTCGGATCGGATGCGCCGAACGAGAGAGGTTACCTGCCCAGCCCGCCATTCGTGGAAAGCAAGCCAATCCGGGTCGTGCAAAGGCTCGAATGACGGTTTGGTAACATCTGCAAAGAACCGTTCCAGAGCCGTAACGGTCGCGGCTTTCAAGTCGTCGAACGCAACCCCGTCTGCCATTGCTCCCGATCTGCAGGCATCGCAAAAGCACAGACCCAGCAGCGTTTCTGTTGCCCCCGTCAGTTCGATCAGTTCAAATTCGTGGTGATGGCCGTGACGGAACGCCTGCCAGCCCGGTGTTTCGACCGAAACCTCTGCCACTGGTTGATTGCGGGCGATATCGCAGCACAGCGCCGTCAGATAGTTTCGAACATCCGGTTGCGACGGGCAAAGCGAGTTAAAAATCCGATCGCCAAACGCGGTCCGCGCCGTCAGATCCGGGTGCTGTTGTCCAAGCGGCGTGTTGTGAAGCCCGACAGTCCAAGCGATACGTTCAAGATCGGGGGCTGATCGCGCAAGTTCTGACAACGGGTCAAAATCCCGGATCATGTCCGCAACGCGCGGCTTGATACGGCCATACAGGCTGAGGTCAGGATGAAAATATACGGTCCCGTCTTGCGGGAAATAGACTTTACCCCTGGGTCCGTGCGGTCGCAAAAACTTGCCCGCATGATATGACGTTGCCAAATGAACCGCCGTAATACCTGCGTCCCGCAGACGAGCGGCAATCATTCCAACACCCTCGTCCTTCAGGTCCCAAGGATAGACATACATCCCGGTGCGCATGGTTACTCTCCTTGTGGCCAAGCTCGGCCACGTACTATCATGTCCGAACAGGACAAGTATCGGTCAGCAGTACGCCGCACACCGACCGCATCCAAAAACTCGGCGGCCTCTTCGTGAAGGTCCAGGATAGCGACATCCGCGCGCGAGCCCGGGGCCAAAGTGCCCAGATCCGGGCGGTTCAGAACACTCGCAGGATTGGATGTCGCGGCGCGCACAACGTCGTTCAGATCCATGCCCATAGACCAGAACTTGTTCATCACCGACAACACGTCATAGGCCGGGCCGTTTTCGCATAACACATGGACATCGCTGCTTATTATGTCCGGCGCGAATCCGTGGCTCAATGCGGCTTCGCCCGGCTCGAATCCGAACCCGCCATAGCCGTGGCCCACGTCAAAGAGCACTCCGCGTTCCCGAGCCTCCCAATATTCGGCTTTAACGAAACCTTGCCCATCAACAGCCGAGTTTGGAAATGGCCGCAGGAAATGTGTTAGGATATCCCCAGGACGCAGCAGATCGAGGATCTGTTTGCCGCCCGGCGGAGGAAAGTCAATATGCGACATCAGAGGCAGGCCAAGCTGGTCGGCGATGTCCACAGCGACTTCCAAAGGCGCGATCCCCTGATCTCCGCCCGCCTTCTGGCCAATCCGAACTTTAACACCGCGCACAAACTCGGGGAACTGTTTGGCGACGCGAACGCATTCGCGCGCGTCCAATAGCCTGACATCGCTACATTCTCCGATCATAACGCTTTCGGAAAACCCGAAAATTCCGGCAAATGAAACATTGATATAAGCCAGAATGGTCAGGTCGCTGCGATCGGCGACATGGGTTTTGAACCCTCCCATCGTACCAGCACCAGCGCTGCCGGTGTCCAGAAACGTGGTCGCGCCACTTCTGCGCGCTATGGGTTCGGGCCGAACGCTTAACGACGTGCCGCCCCACCAGACGTGACTGTGGAAATCGATCAAACCAGGGACGACGATCTTGCCATCGGCATTCAGGACTGTCGCGTTAGTGCCAACGCTCAGCCCATGCCCGAACTCAGCCACTTGACCGTCGCGCAGAACAATCTCGGCTGGCCCATCCCAATTCTGGGCGGGGTCGATGACACGGGACGCGCGGATCAGCAGTTCTTGGGTCAAATTCCTGTCTTTCCAGCACAAAATTTCACACCCAAGTTTACTGTGACGCGTGCCCGCTCACCAATGCCGCACGGTCATGTGCCTATCGACCTGCCGCATGGCGCATTGGAAATGATCGGCGATCTTCGCCAGAATGTGCGGAAAGAGAACGCAATCCTAAATGAAAAAGGCTGACTGATGAAAAACATTCTCGTCACAGGAGGGAGCGGCAAGGCCGGGCGCGCCGTCTGCCGTGATCTGGTAGATCACGGATACAACGCACTGAACGTCGATTTGACCCCTTCGAACGATCCAGTATGCCCGTACTTGAAAGTCGATCTGTGCGACTTCGGTCAAACTATGGCAATGATGACGCGCGGTGGCGGGGCGGATTCCCCCTTTCGCCCGTTTGGCATACCGGATGCGGTTGTCCATTTCGCCGCGATTCCAGCCCCGGAACTAGCAACAGATGACAAGATTTTTCACACCAACATTCTAAGCACCTACAATGTGTTTGAGGCCGCCGTTCGCATGGGCGTGCGCCGCGTTGTCTGGGCTTCTAGCGAAACCACTCTGGGGCTGCCATTTTCACCCGATAATCCGCCCGCTTATCTGCCAGTGGATGAAGAGCACCCTATGCGCCCGGAAAGCGCCTATTCCCTGTCCAAGGATCTGGGTGAGGAAATGGCCCGGCAGTACTGCCGATGGAACCCCGATCTGACCATGATCGGCTTGCGGCTCTCGAATGTGATGGAACCAGACGATTATGCGCGATTTGACGACTGGCAGGATGATCCGGCAGTGCGGCAATGGAACATGTGGGGCTATATCGACGCCCGCGATGCCGCGCAGGCCACGCGCAAGGCGCTGCATGTCGATCTTGTGGGGGCCGACTGTTTCGTCATCGCCAATAGCGACACGACCATGAAACGGGACAGCGCTGACCTGATGGCAGAGGTGTTTCCGAACATCGAGAAACGCAAACCGGTCAGTGGCCGTGAAACGCTGTTGTCGATTGAAAAGGCGCAGCGCGTTCTTGGGTTCTCACCGGAACACAACTGGCTGGAATAACGCCTAATTCACTAGAAAGATGTGCCCATATCTTGTAAAAGTACATATCGGCGAAATTTTGAACTTTTAGTACAGGAGGGGAAGATTTGGCCAGAATAGAACTGGACGGGATTTCCAAATCCTACGGGTCCTTTGAGGTCATGCGCGACCTGTCACTGGACATCGAAGAGGGCGAGTTCGTCGTCATCGTCGGGCCTTCTGGCTGTGGCAAATCCACCTTGTTGCGCATGGTGGCGGGGCTGGAAGACATCACCTCGGGCGAATTGCGCATCGGCGGCAAACGGGCAAATGAACTGCCCGCACAAAAACGCAACATCGCGCTGGTCTTTCAATCCTACGCGCTGTTTCCACATCTCAACGTTGCAGACAACATCCGGTTCGGCCCGCAGGTACGCGGCGAAAACCGCGAGATGTCTGAAGAGAAAGTGCATCGCGCTGCGGATATTCTAAACCTGACACCCTACCTTGACCGGATGCCTTCGGAACTGTCCGGTGGACAGCGTCAGCGTGTTGCAATGGGCCGCGCGATTGTGCGCGATCCGAACATGTTCTTGTTTGATGAGCCGTTATCGAATCTCGACGCCCATCTTCGGGTCGAGATGCGCACGGAAATCAAAGCATTGCAGCGCCAGCTGAAAACCACAACGCTCTATGTGACCCACGATCAGATTGAGGCTATGACCATGTCCGACCGCATCGTGATCATGAATCAAGGCAAGATCGAACAGGTGGGCGCGCCGCTGGATCTGTATGACCGGCCCGCCAACAGATTTGTAGCCGGGTTTCTGGGGTCTCCGTCGATGAACTTCATGGAGGCCCGTTATGAATCCGATGCAGATACCGCGAATGCTGTGCTAACAGATGGGCAGAGCATTGCTGTTCCACGTGCTGATCTTCGTACAGGTGAAAAGATCATTGTCGGTATCCGACCCGACGCCTGGATGCTGCAACACGCGCCATCAAAATTGACACTGAAGGTGGATCAGTTCGAACCGACCGGGTCCGAGACGCTTGTGTATGGCTCATTAGCCGAAGCCGATATCAAATGCGCCTTCCGGGAACGCATAGACGTTGGCGAAGGTCAGCCCCTTGAGGTTGGCATCGATCCCGGGAAAATCCACATGTTCCGGCACGACACCGGACATCGCGTCTAAAAAAGGGGCTGGCAGAGCCAGCCCCATAGGAACCAGATTTTGCACCAACAAAATCCTGGGAGAACCTCTTTACCAAAGCGTATATCCGCCGTCGAAAACGATCCCGGCCCCCGTCATGTAACTGGACGCTTCGCTGGCCAGAAACACCGCAAGCGCGCCGATCTCATCTGGGTCGCCCGCACGTCCCATGGGAATTGCGCTGACCAGCTTTTCGATCACTTCGGGTTTGGTTTCGTTCCAAGCACGGTTCGCATCCGTCATGAACAGGCCCGGACAAATCGCGTTGACGGTCACGCCATGGGGCGCCCAATCAGCGGCGGCGGCTTTGGTGAATTGCAACACAGCGGCTTTCGACGTCTCATAGGCCCGGTCACCAATACCCCTGTTCGAGACAAAGGCGTTCATTGAAGAAATCGAGATGATCCGACCCCCCTGACCGCGCTCGATCATGGCAGCGCCCAGGATTTTCGATCCCAGAAAGCTGCTGGTCAGATTGGTGTCGATCGTCTTCTGCCAGCTTTCCAGCGACTGTTCGATGATGGAGGCTGAATTCAGGCGATTGCCGACATTATTCACCAGAATGTCGATAGGACCAAAGTTGTCGCGGATGTGCTCAAACCCGGCTTGACAAGCCTCGGGTTCACTCATGTCCAACGCCACCGTATCCACTTTGTGCCCGCCGTGGTCCCGAATATCACTGGCTGTTTTTTCCAGCGAATCTTTGGTGCGTCCGGTAATGATCACATCCGCCCCGGCCTCGGCCATTGCCATCGCCATGACGCGGCCAAGCCCCCGGCTGGCGCCGGTCAGCACGGCAGTTTTGCCGTCCAACCTGAATTTTTCCATATAGGTCATTTAAGCGTCTCTATCCGAATTGAAGGATATGCAGACTGGCCGTGTGTCCGGCCAGCCCGCGCCTCACAAGGTCATTACAACCCGCGCAGCTGGTCGATTTTCGCAGCCGCGTCCGACAGCGCATCCTCGGGCGTGGCGTCGCCCAGATAAATCGTCTGCAATGCGCTGCGGGTGATGTCGATGATCTCGTCCCAACGTTCAACCGTGGGCTGGAACTTGGCATAGGCCAGACCGTCGGCAAACGCTTTGATGTCCAGATCTTCCTGATAGACAGGGTCGTTCACGACACTGGTCATCACAGGCAACAGACCATCGGCCAGGTTGAAGGCCAGCCGGAAGTCGTGTTGGTAGATGAAATCCAAGAACTTTTGGATCTCGGGCTTCGCATTTGACGACCGGAACACCGCAACACTGTCCGTGATCCCCATCGTAACCTTCTGCGCCTCAACCGGGAAAGGCAGGACCGAGTAGTTCAGATCCGGCGCTTCGGCCTTGATCTGTGGCACCAGCATCGGGAAGGTGAAGATCGTACCAATCTTACCGTTCTTGAACAGGTTGAACACATCTTCACGGCTGTTGGCCGTGGGTGCGGGCTGCGTATGGCCTGCGGCAACCAGATCCGCATAGACCTGCGCAGCGGCAACGCCTTGTGGGGATGCAATCGCGCTGCGGCCTTCTTCATCAAAGATCTCGCCGCCGAAGGACCACAAGGCATAGTAGAAGTAGACGTCAACCTCGTCTTCCTTGCCCGGCAGGCCAAAGCCAAAAATGTCGGATTGTTCCGAGATTTTGGCGGAGGTGGCGCGCAGCTCTTCCCATGTCGTTGGCGCAGTCATGCCTGCGGCCTCATAGAGGTCATTGTTGACCATCATCGCACGCGCCGAGGCGGCAATCGGCAAGCCCATCAGTTCACCATCAATGACGGACGGACCAAGCAGCGCCGGTATGAACTTGTCTTTCAGTTCCGGCGTGATCAGATCATTCATCGGTTCGATCAAACCTTGGGTGGCGAATTCCTTCAGCCAGATCGAAGCCAGGACCGACATATCCGGCGCGTTATTGCCCGAAATGTCGGTCGTCAAAGTCTGGAGGTAGTTGCTCCAGGGAATGACTTCGATGATGACATCAATATCCGGGTTTTCCGCTTCAAACGCTTCGGCAACCTGTTCGAACGACTTGCGTGTTTCAGCCGAGTACTCCCCCAGGGTAAATCGAATTTCTGCCGCCTGCGATGCAAACGCAAACGTGGACGCCACAAGGCCTGAGACAACCGCGCTTCCAATTCTTCCAATCATGTCTTTTCCCTCCATGCTGACGCGCTTTGACCTAAGGCCGGTGGATGAGTGTCGGCGGCGCGTTCTCTACTATAATTACACCATATGCCGAAATTTTTATAATTAAAGTACACCTCGAGATTTTCGGACACTTTCCCTTTAATATCATTATTTTAAGGTACTTTTTTCAAATTCCTAGCGCCCACTATGCGACTTTCGCACCAAACAATTCGAGATTCGCATGATCTTTCGCCAGATTTTCTGTCAAAAATCCCTCATTCGTAACAAAGTTTCTTTTCCCTTGTAATTTTAACGAAGGGACGCCAGCATTCTTGGCAACACTAAAGGAAGAAAAGGCTGATGCAGACGCGAAGAAACAAGGCAATTCCCTATGGTCTAGTACTGCCCGGGCTTCTCTTTTCGGCAACGATCATTCTGTGGCCTCTGTTCCAACTTGGGTCATTATCCTTTGGCGACGTGAACCGCTTTGGTCAGGTGATCGGATTTGGGGGCCTTAAGAATTACGCCGCCGTCTTCGCCGACCCCGAACTTTACGCATCGCTCTGGCGCACGGTTATCTGGACCGTTGCGATTGTGGCCGGAACCTTTGTCATCGCGATGCCCACATCCATTATCCTACATCGTGACTTTTATGGTCGAAACATCGCCCGCGTCATCATCATGCTGCCTTGGGCGATCTCACTGGCCATGCTTGCAATCACCGCACGCCTGGCGTTAAACGGGGAAAGCGGGATGCTGAACTCGGCTTTGATTTTCGCGGGCATCATAGATGAGAACGTTGCCTGGCTGGCATCATACCGCACAGCCTTCCCCATGCAGATCATCGTGGGCATTCTGGCCACGATTCCGTTCACAACCACTATTTTTCTGGGCGGCCTGTCCTCGATCCCGCAGGATTTGTACGAGGCGGCTAAGATGGAGGGCGCGAATGGCTGGCAAAGGTTCCGGCGCGTGACCCTACCGATGATGCGCCCCTTTGTGAACATCGCGGTGGTGCTGAACACGATCTACGTGTTCAACTCGTTCCCGATCATCTGGGTCACGACACAGGGCGGACCCGTCAACAGCACCGATATTCTGGTCACTTACCTTTACAAAAGCGCGTTTCGGTTCGGCAAGGTCGGTGAAGCGGCGGTGCTGTCGCTGATCATGTTCGCAATCCTGCTGATCTTCAGCCTGATCTACGTCCGTCTGGCAATGAAAAATGAAAGAGCGGCACAGTGATGAGCACCAAATTAAACACAACGATCGTATCGTGGCTGGTTTTGGCCCCTTTGCTGGCCTTTTGCCTGTTTCCTTTCGCCGTCATGTTCCTGAGCGCACTGAAACCGCAGACAGAACTATATGATCCAAGATGGATACCCAGTCGCCTCGCCTGGAGCAATTTCATCGAGATGTGGCAAGCCACGAATTTCGGCGTCGCCTTGGGCAACTCGCTTTACATCTCGACGGTGTCCACCGTTCTGACCATCCTGTGTGCGATCCCGGCGGCTTATGCGCTCAGTAGGTTACGCTTTCACGGCAAACAGGCGTTTCGCGGGTTCCTGCTGGTGTCGCAGATGCTGTCTCCAATCGTGCTGATCCTTGGCCTGTTCAAACTGCTGGTTTTGGTTGGTGCACTGGACAGCAAGATCGCCGTCGCCATGGTCAACACCGGGTTTAACATGGCCTTCGCTGTCTGGATGATGGAGAGCTATTTCTCGACCATCCCACGCGATCTTGAGGAAGCAGCGTGGATGGAGGGCGCCTCGTCCTCGCTTTCGCTGCGGCGCGTGTTCCTCCCATTGGCTATACCGGCGCTGGTGGTGACAGCGTTGTTCACCTTCGTGAACACATGGAACGAGTTCGTCATCGCCCTGACCAGCCTGCGCAGCGCCGAGAATTATACGCTGCCGATCCAAATCCTGTCGCTGGTCTCGGGGCGGTACTCGATCGAATGGCACTATGTCATGGCTGCAACGTTCGTGGCGACTTTGCCCGTTGCCATCGTCTTCGCGTGGCTACAACGCTATTTGGTTACAGGCCTGACCTCAGGTGCGGTGAAATAGGAATGATCTTTGGTCCCATGCTGGTACAACGGCGTGACGGACTGTCGCGACAGAATAAAGGGACGCATGAATGGATGGGGACGACAAAAGCGATGAAGAACAGCTGAGCAGCCCTGCCGAACATCGGGGCCCTGCCGTGCTGGACCTGATATCGGTATTGCGGCGCACAAGTGGTGAATTCGCGCCGCGCGAACAACGTGTTGCCGACTATGTCATGGAAAACCTTGAGACCGTCAGTCAAATGGTTATCGCCGATCTGGCCGAGGCATGTAATGTCAGCACACCAACTGTCATCCGGTTCTGTCGCACACTGGGCTGTGACGGATATCGCGACTTCAAAATCAAACTGGCCCGAAACGTTGCGGTCAGCATGCAGTATCTGGCACCCGGTCCGGAATCAACGGCATCGAGAGACAACTCTCCGGTCGATCTTGTGATTGCAGCGCTAAGCTCGTCGCTCGAGATTATGCGGGCCCAACTCGACCAAGACATCTTTGAAGCGGCGGTCCTGCGCCTGTGCGACTCCAACCAGATTCTGTTCGTCGGCATAGGCGGCGGGTCATCCATCGTTGCCAATGACGCCGCAAACCGGTTTTTTCGGCTAGGGATACCTGCAACTTTCGTAAGCGACAGCTATCTGGCCCAGATGCGGGCGGCGACACTGAAACGCAGCGACACGCTGTTCCTCATCTCTGCCAGCGGCGAAGCGCAAGAGGTAGTTAAGGCCGCCGAAATTGCAAACGGCTATGGGGCGTCCACGATCTGCATTACCCGTCCCGACTCGACGCTGGCGCGCATCGCAACCCTGCCGATCACAGTCGATCTTGCCGAAGATCTGGATATCCACAAACCAACGGCGTCCAGGTATGCCCATCTGGTTCTGATCGACTCTTTGGCCATGGCCGTTGCACAGGCACAGCCCGCCTTGACAAACGAAGCACTACGTCGTGTCCGCGCCTCGCTGACGGCGTTTCACGGGCGCATCGGCCCGCAGCCACTGGGTGACTAAGGCCGGTTACGGCGACAATTGCCCGCCATTCACCTCGATGATCTGCCCGGTGATATAGGCGGCCAATTCATCACTGGCCAGAAACAGAAAGGCGCCCACGCAATCCTCAGGCGTGCCAAGCCGCTCCATCGGGATGGTCTGACGGACAACCTCCAACGCTTCGGGAGTGGAGAACGCATCGTGAAACGGCGTCTGTATGACCCCGGGCGATACGGCATTGACCCGCACACCATGGGGTGCCTCTTCTTTGGCCAAGGACCGCGTCAGGCTGCTGACGGTCGCCTTTGACGCCGCATATACGCCGGACCCGATCGCCCCCCCGTTTCGTGCCGCGATCGAGGTCAGATTGATGATAGATCCTTTGGTTTTGCGCAGATGCGGCACGGCGGCTTTGCTGACCGCATAGACCGATGTGGCGTTCACATCCATGACCTGATGAAACAGCTCAGGTTCCTGTTCTGTCACCGGCATGCGTTGCACCATTGAGCCCGCATTGTTGATGAGGACATCCAGACCACCCGCCTTTTCAACAAAACCATCGATCAACCGCGAACAGGCGGCGAAATCCGACACATCCGCCTGCAGGACATGGGCTGAGCCCCCTGCGGCGCGCACCTCGGCGGCGACCGCTTCGGCCTGATCGCGCTGTGCGTTGCAGTGCACGCCGACAGTCGCGCCCAGTGCGCCGAACTTGCGGGCCACAGCCGCGCCAATGCCCGAACTGGCACCGGTTACAAGAACTGCTTTTCCCTTGAACGCGTCGAACATATGAAGGCCCCTTTGCTTTCGTCCTTGAGCTTGATCCGGTGATACCGGCCCTGTTCTCCGGTGGCGAATGCGGTCTGCGGATTTAAGAATGACAATTGTTCATAACGGTTTGTGCGCGTAAGCTTGGGACAAGGCTTTTCGGAACGGAACCTAATGGAAAAACGCTGGCTCGAAGATTTTCTGGCGGTGGCCGCCCTTGGCAATTTCACGCAATCCGCGCAAGTCCGGGGCGGAACCCAATCGGCCTTGAGCCGCCGCATTCAGGCATTGGAAGAATGGCTGGGTGCAGAACTCTTTGACCGAAATACCAAACCCGTCAGCCTGTCCGAGGCCGGAAAGCAGTTTCTGCCGGTGGCGGAAGACGTCTGCCGCCAATTGCAAAGCATTCAAGAGCAACTGTCGTCGCAAAATGACAGCGCGTGGCCCAAAGTTCATTTCGCTATTCCTCACGGGTTGTCGCTGGGCTTTTTTCCGCATTGGCTATCCAGTGAAATACAAGGTGGCCGCGATCTGGATGTACGTCTTGAGTCGATGAATTTTCTAGATTGCATGCGGCATCTACGTGAATCCCGCTGCCACTTCGCCATGTCTCATGCCCATCCGACGATTGCTGTCCCACTGGCTGACCAACTGTTCGAAAGCGCGGTAATCGGGCGCGATGCGCTAATCCCTGTGACGATGGCTGACGCAAACGGCACGCCCGTGGACCGGTTGCCCGGAGAGCCGGATGATCCAATCCCGTTGCTCGCTTATTCGGAGGAATCTGCAATCGGTCAGGCAGTCAACGGGCTGCTGGCTGAGCCGCCCCTGCCGATTTACGTCAACCGCGTATTCTCGTCCCATTTGGCCGGGGTGCTGCGGTCTTTAACCCGTGAAGGGCGCGGTCTGGCCTGGGTGCCGGAAAGCATGGTGCAGGACGATATCCAGCAGGGAAGGTTGGCCTATGCGGGCGACGATCAGTGGCGCATTCCAACCGAGATTCGTTTGTATCGGGCCACTGAACCCCTGCCCGACCCTGCAGAAGAGCTTTGGAAAATCCTGCGCGATGCATAATCCGCATCGCCAAAGACCTGCGCAGAATTGGCATTAAGGCAGACCGGGTCTTAGGCCTGTAGTCATGCAAACCGGTCCTTCTGCCAGCCCACGCATCGGCGTTCTGGGTCTCATGCTTGAAAGCAATCGTTTCGCACCCGTTGTACAGCGTTCTGACTTCCAAGAACGCGTGCTGGTCTGGGCCGACGAAATGAAGCAGGAATTGCACGCGCCCCAGTCTCGCTTGCCCGCCGAACTGCGGGCGTTCTGCGCCAACTTTGACAAGGCAACGATCGTTCCCTTGGGCTTTGGTCTGGTCGAGGCAGGCGGGCCCGTACAACATAGCTTCTTTCAGGAAACGCTGGACCGAATGTGTGCGATGTTGGGGGATCCAACCCCCGATGCAGTCTATATTTGCAACCACGGCGCAATGCGTAGCACTGAAAACATGGATCCCGATGGTGAGATGTTCGCAGCAATCCGCAGGCAGGTTGGTGCAGATATTCCGATTGTGGCCACTCTGGATTTGCATGCCAATATCTCTGAGCAAATGGTCGAAGCGGTTGATCTGATTGTGGGCTACCAAACAAACCCGCACGTGGACATGGCAGAGCGCGGACACGAGGCCGCTTTGGCGATGAAACGCCTGCTTTCGAGGGATATCCACCCCACCTCGGCGCTGGTGCGCCTTCCAATCGTGCCACCAACGGTAACTCTGTTGACAGATTCCGGGCCTTTCGCCGATTTGTCCCGCGCGGCGGCCGCTTCGAAATCCGAGGCCCTTTTGAATGTCTCATTGTTCGGCGGGTTCGCCTATGCCGACACTCCCAAAAACGGCTTGAGCATTCTGGTTACCACGGATGATGATAAAGCCGAGGCACAACGGCTGGCCAATGATCTGGCGGCAAAGGCTTGGGCATCCCGCCAACGCTACCGCCCGACCCTTAGCAGTTTGGAAAATGCAATCAAAAAGGCCGTGGACGCAGGCAATGATCCGTCCCTGCCCGCAGTTGCGCTGGCCGATGTCGCCGACAACCCGGGCGGCGGTGGAACCGGCGCGACCACTTGGATCTTGTCTGAACTTGTCGCTGCACAGGCGAAGGGTGTATATTTGGGAACTCTGAATGCGCCCGACGTGGCGAAGGCTGCGCATAATGCCGGTGAAGGGCACTCCTTCCAAGCCAACTTTGTGGATCACGGCGCTCCCGACTATTCAAAACCGTTTTTTCATACAGCGACGGTCGAAAGGTTAAGCGACGGGAATTGCACCGGGCGGCGCGGGTTTTACCGGGATCGGCATATGCAACTGGGACCAACAGCGTTGCTGGACATAGCAGGCGTCAAAGTTGTGGTGATTTCGGTGCGAACGCAATGCGCTGATCCCATTTTCTTTGAGATGCTAGGGATAGACCTGCGCACCGTTCGGTCGTTGACTGTCAAATCACGCGGGCATTTTCGTGCAGGCTTTGACGAGTTCTTTAGGCCGGATCAAATCGTGGAAGTCGACGCGCCGGGCTTAAGTTCTCCGGTGCTATCGCGGTTTGATTTTCAGGAATTACCACGCCCCTGCATTCCGCTGGATGACGACGCCGAATGGCACCCTGCCCGGATCAGAACGTCCTGACCGGGGCTTGCCTTTAGAGTACGTTGAACGTGATGGTTTTCGCCTCGGTCACAGCGCGCAGTGTATGCTTGCCGCCCAAACGTCCCATACCGCTGGATTTTCCGGGTGCACCCCCAAACGGCAGATGCAGTTCCCAATAGCTGCTGGGACCGTTGATATTGACGATCCCGGCCTCAATCTCTTCACCAAACCTGAAGGCACGCGACAGGTCTTTGGTGAAAACCCCTGCCGACAGCCCGTGACCCGCGGCATTGGCAACCCGGATCAGATCGTCGTCATCTTCGCATACGATAATGGGCGCAACAGGACCGAACGTTTCAGCGTTGTTCAAAAGCGCCTCGCCCGGCACGTTGTCGATCACGGTCGGGGCGAAAAACAAGTCCGACCCAAGGTCTGCGACCTTGCTGCCACCCGCGATAAGTTCACCGCCAAGGCGCACACCTTCGGCCACGTGCTCTTCTATTTTTGCCATGACCGACGGGTTATTGAGCGGCCCCATAGTGACGCCTTCATTCAGCGGATTTCCCAATGTCACTGCGCGGGCCCGTTCTGCAAGTTTCTCGGCCAGCGCCCGGTGCATGGACCGCGTGGTCAGAATCCGCCCGGTTGCCGCGCAGACCTGACCGGCGTTGAAAAAGCTGCCCGAGGCCGCAGCATCAGCGGCCTTATCCAGATCGGCATCGTCCAGAACGATCACCGGGCCGTTTCCTCCAAGCTCCAGCAACATCGGTTTACCGGAGCCTCGTGTGGCGATAATCCCCCCGGTCTGCGGGCTGCCGGTAAAGCCGATACCATCGGTACCGGGGTTCGAAACGATCTCGTCCCCCACGACATCGCCGGGGCCATGAACCAGATTGATCGCGCCGTCCGGCAAACCGGCTTCGGCGATACACTCCATCAGCACAGCGGCACAGGCCGAGGTCGTCGGGGCGGGAACCCAGACCACACCGTTCCCTGCCGCCAGACAGGGCGCGAGGTATTCGACCGGGATGTTAATGGGAAAGTTCCAAGGTGTCACAACCGCATAAACACCCCGCGCCTTGCGGAAACTCAGGGCCCGCACGCCCGGTGTCTCGACCGGGATGTATTCGCCTTCCATCCATTTGATCAGCTCAGCCGCTTCGCGAAACCCTTTGATGGCCGTATCGACTTCGCGATAAGCCTCAGTATGCAACGGCTTGCCCTGTTCACGGGACAGGATTTCGGCAAGATCGTCACGGCGTTTGTGCATCTGATCAGCCACAGCCGCACAGAGCCCCGACCGTTCCCAAGCCGTCATGCGGGCAAGTGCGGCATGCCCTTTGCGTGCGGCTTTAATCGCCCGTTGCGCGTCCGCACGCTCACTTTTGGACACCCGACCAACAAGCGCATTATCTGCCGGATTAAATGTTTCGAACTCCTCATGCGATTGGGCATCGCACCAGTTATTTTCTATGAAATTCCTGTAGATCTTGACGGTCATAAGCGTTAGCCTTTTCTCAATTCTTCAAATCACAATAGACACTGTGAAACCCTTGGGAAACGACGCGCCCTGCGCTGTATGCACGTTCGCACTCAGTGCATTCGTCACAAGCATCGACCGACTGAAAACGATACTCGGTGTTTCACGCGCGGACACTACGCACCTGCGCCCGATGCCACGAAAGCCCAGCCCGGAACCGCTATCCGGGATACCAGACCTTCCTTTGGTCATCGGGTGCGCGTTCGTAGTCAAAAGCGCGATCAATCAGAGTTTTCATATCGACCCTAGGCCGCCAACCAAACGTTTGACGGGCTTTGGCGTTGTCCAGCAAGTTGCTGTGATAAGGCGTGTCGATCTCTGCGATCTGGAAACCACGGGTTTGCGCAAGATAGTCAGCCGCATCGGCATAGTTCAGGGCATCGGTCATGGCGACGTTGAACAGTTCACCCCGTGCCAACGGGTTGTCAAATGCCGCCAACATCGCCGCAACCAGATCATCCACATGAACAAAGTTCCGACGCAGCGGCGCACCAGTACTGTCACGTAACCGCGGCGCGAACTTACCTGCTGCATAGGCCGCAACCTTGTCGTCAGGCAGGATATCCGACCAGGGCGGACCACCAAATTGATCGGGCCCAAAACTGATCACATAGCGAAAGTCGTCCTTTTCCATGATCCAGGGTGCACGCAATATGCAGCCATTCAGATCGTACTGAATCTGGTACTGTTCCAGCATCACCTCTTCGAGCACTTTGGTCAGCGCGTAACAGCCGGGATAAGCCATTTTCGGAGAGGTCTCAGTCACGGGGCCGGGGTATTTATAAAACATATGCCCGACCGAACAATCACCACCGATTAGCATGAATTGCCGGGCTGTGGGCGAGGTGCGATGCGCTTCAAGCATCAGGAACATGCCCTTGATGCATACGTCGATGGCCAGATCCGGGGATTCTTTGACGGCTGCCATGTGGACCACATGGGTGACGCCTTTCATCGCGGTCCCGACAGTTTCGGGATCAGCGATTGAGCCTCGTATCACCGAAACACGGTCCGTTTCGGGAATTGTCCTGTTATTGCACAGAGCCACAATCTGCGCATTGAGAAACCGCGGATCAGCCAGAAAAGCCTTAAGAAAATGACTGCCAACCTTCCCGGTGGCACCCGTTACAAGAACTTTCATCACATACCTCAGCTATAAGATAGACATCTTTGTTTTGTTTGCCTCGGCCCCTTTGCCGTAGCGAATGACACTGGTGCACGCTGCCGGCCCATCCCAACCTCGGGCTTTGATCCAAGCTCCAGTGCCACAGTTCGACTTTCTACCTTAGGTACAAAGTTTCACGAAATAAAGCCCGTTTGCCTCACAGTATGTAATCTAGGTACATATTTTTGTTGACAGGCCCTTAGCCTCTCGCCCAGACTGTACCTAAGCTTCAGAAGGGGAGGATCTGGATGCGCTCGGTTTCTGCCCGGTTGAGCCAGTCAATCAACACCATTGTCGAAGCCATTGTTGCCCTGTTGATGGTGGCGCTGGTTATGGACGTTTGGATTGGTGTCATTGACCGCTACTGGTTTCGCTGGCAGTTGCCATGGCCCGAAACACTTGCACGTTACCTGATGATCTGGGCGGCCATGCTGGCAGTATCCTCGGGCATCGCCAGACGTGAACATATTGGCCTGACCGCCTTTGTGCTATCGTTTCCTGTCCCCCTTCGCCGGACCGTCCTCGTCGTTATCGACGTTCTGAGCGTTGCTCTCTTTGCCTATGTCCTTTGGTTCGGAATCGCCTTTGCCCAAGGCGGGGCGACCCGGCAGGCGATGATCTTTGGCGCAACGCTAGAGCCCTTCTACTGGGCTATCCCCGCCTCGGCAGGGTTGGCGATGGTACAGCAAATACTAGTGATGCTGCGCGATACCGGGTCACAGCTTGACCCGACCGAGGCTTCGTAATGCTGGTTGCTGCTGCATTCGTGGGACTGATCCTGTTTGGCATGCCCATCGGTTTTGCCATCGGTATGGCTGGCCTTGTCGGGCTCATCAGCATGGGTGGCACGAATTTTCTGGCCATCGGTCCCAGCAAAATCTTCAACGGTCTGAACATCTTTCCGTTTTTAGCCATGCCCTTTTTCATTCTGGCGGGCGAGATCATGAACGGGATCGGCATCACCGACCGTCTGGTCAAGCTGGCACAAGTTTTGGTCGGGCGGTTCCGCGGCGGGCTGGCGCATACGAATATGCTGGCCTCGGTCTTCTTTGCGGGCTTGACCGGATCGGCCACCGCGGACGCCGCCGCCTTCGGGCGCACCTTGGTGCCCGCCATGGTGAAAGAGGGCTACGCCCGCGACTATGCCTGTGCTGTCACCGCTGCAGGGTCCATCATCGGGCCGACCATTCCGCCTTCGGGTTTGATGGTCGTCTACGGCTCGCTGATGGGCGTGTCCATCGGGGGGCTGTTTGCGGCTGGTATCCTGCCGGGGCTGGTGATCTGCCTTGTCTGCATGGGCGTCATCGTGATCGGCGGCAAACGCGAGAACCTGCCCAAAGCCATGCGCGGCGCGACATTGGCCGAGGTCTGGTCAACCTTCCTGTCCTCACTCACTGCGCTGCTAATGCCGGTCATCATTCTGGGCGGTATCCTTGGTGGGATCGTCACGCCAACCGAGGCGGCCTCGATCGCCGTGGCCTATGCCCTGTTCATCGGCGTCTTTGTGTACCGGTCGCTGACATTGCGGGACTTTTACGGGATGCTGGTGCGCACCGCCCGGATCACCGGGGTTATTTTCGTCATCATCGCCTTTGCCGGGCTTCTCGGCTTTTGGATGAGTTTCGAGCGTGTTCCGCAAGCGCTCGCTGGTGCCGTTCTGCAAATCTCGGACAATCCCTACACGATCATCGCCATCATCATCGCACTTTTACTGGTTGTCGGCATGGTCATGGATATCACCGCAATCCTGATCATCCTCGGCCCGGTTCTCGTGCCTTTGACCGAACAGATCGGGTTGGAGCCCATTCACGCAGGCATCATCTTTGTGCTGGCGCTGAACATCTCGCTGATGACGCCGCCCGTAGGGGCGTGCCTGTTCGTTCTATCCTCGGTCACCGGGGAAAAGTTGGAACGGATATCGCTGAAACTGGCGCCATTCCTGTTCGCCGAAGTCGCGATCCTGTTCCTGTTCGCATTCTGGGAGGACGCGGCCCTGTTGCTGCCCCGCGCCTTTGGATTTGCCCAATGACGTTTCATCACAATCAACCTCAGGAGGAGATTATGAAAACTCTAGCCAAAAGCCTTGTTGCAGGCGCTGTTGCCAGCCTTCTTGCCACTGCAGCGCTTGCCGAAGGGGGCGTGATCCGGTTCGGCCATGACAACAAAACCGACCCGTTCGAAAACCCCGGCCATGCTTGCACCGCCGTGTTTTCAAACATCGTGACCGCCGACACCAACGGCAGCGTGACGGTTGAGGTTTTTGGCTCGAACCAGCTTGGCACCGCGTCCGAGCATGTTCAGCAGGTCCGGGATGGCGTCATTCAGGCCACGCTGTCATCAACCGGCGCACTAGCCAGCTATTACCCCCGGATCGACGTTCTGAATCTGCCCTTTGCCTTTGCCAACAACGCAGCGACCTACGAAGTTTTTGATGGTCCGTTTGGTGAGGCTTTGGCCGCTGATATCGAAGAAACGCTGGGCGACGTGGTTGTCCTTGGCTTCCCGGACACAGGTGGTTTCTTTGCGGTCACAAACTCGCAAAAGCCCATCGCTGATCTGTCGGATTTCGAAGGCATCCGCATCCGCACCATGACCTTGCCATCGCATCAGAAGATCGTGCAGGCGCTGGGGGCCGAGGCCTATCCGCTGGCTTGGGGCGAGGTGTATTCCGGGCTGCAAACCGGTGTGATCGACGGGCAGATGAACCCGGTTCCGATCATCTCATTCTCGAACTTCTCGGAAGTTCAGAAATACATGACGCTGACCAATCACCTGTTTTCGCCTTACACGCTTATGGTGAACCGCGCCTTCTTCGAAGGGCTCAGCGAAAGTGAACAGGCAACCCTGCGCGTGGCAGCGGAAAACTGTGTGACCGCCAGCCGGGGCATTTCGCGGATCATCGAAGCCTCAGATCGTGGCCTGACCGGTCTGATGGACAAGATCGAAGTGACCGCCCTGAACGCCGATCAGCGTCAGGCCATGGCCGCGGCAACACAGCCTGCCTTCGAGGCGCATGTGTCCGATAACCTTGATGCGAAATCAACCGAACTTCTGACCCTGTTCAAAGAGCAGGTCAACGCGGCCAATGAAGACGCGTATCTGAACTAACCGACAACCTCCTTGGGCGGGAGTGAGCATGGAAGCTCTCGCCCCTTTTTTTCGGAGCAATTGATCATGCGGGTTTTTTGCGCGTCAGTCGCGACGGAAACAAACACCTTTTCGCCGCTGCGCACGGATTTCACGGATTTCGAGCAGAGCTTTTATGCTGCGCCCGGGGACCACCCCGAGACGCCTACCCTTTGCAGCGCCGTTTTTCCTGCCTTGCGGCGCCGCGCGCGGGAAGAAGGGTTCACTCTGATCGAAGGTACCGCCACCTGGGCCGAACCCGGCGGCCTTGTCAGCAACGCAACATGGCTGCGGTTGCTGAACGAAATACTGGATCAACTGCGGGCCGCGCTGCCGCTGGATGCGGCCATCTTCGGCCTGCACGGCGCTATGATTGCGGATCGATGCACCGACTGCGAAGGCACATTGCTGGCCCGGGCGCGCGAGATCGTCGGCCCCGATTGCAAGATCGGCGTCAGTTTCGACCCCCACAGCCATCTGAGCGACCAGCGGGTCCAAAACGCCGATATCATCACGGTGTTCAAGGAATTCCCGCATACGGATTTTGTCGAAGCAGGCGAGGCCTGCGTCTATCTGACCCTGCGCGCGACACGCGGAGAAATCACGCCGGATATTCAGGTGTTCGACGTGCGGATGATGGATATTCTGCCCACCTCTCAGAACCCCATGCGCGGGTTCGTGGACCGTATGAAGGCGCTGGAACAACAGGATGGGGTTCTGTCGATCTCGGCAATTCACGGGTTCATGGCCGGCGATTCCCCCGATCTGGGTGCAAAGATCATTGTCATTACAGATAATGCCCCGGACCTTGGCGCACGCTTTGCACGGGATCTGGGGATGGAGCTTTTCGGGTTTCGCGGCCGCGCCACGCCCGAATTCCTGCACCCGCGCATCGCGCTTGAACGCGCGGATGCGGCAACTGGCGTTCCGGTTGTGATTGCCGATGTCTGGGACAACCCCGGCGGCGGCGTGGCCGGGGATTCCACGATCCTGCTGCAGCATGCAATGGATATGAACCTGACTGGCATCGCCCTTGGCACAATCTGGGACCCGATGGCCGTGCGCCTGTGTTTCGCCGCCGGTGAAGGCGCGACGCTGGATCTTCGGTTCGGTGGCAAGACCTCGGCCCATGCCGGTCAGCCCATCGACGCCGAGGTTCAGGTGACGCGGCTGGTGCGCAACGCGGTGCAAAGTTTTGGGGCCTCAATCGTGCCTCTGGGCGACTGCGCGGCGATCCGGATCGGCGATCTGGACATCGTGCTGAATTCCAACCGCAGTCAGGCGTTCTCGCCCGATGTGTTCACCAATCTAGGCATCGACATCGACCAAAAACGCATCCTGATGATCAAATCGACCAATCATTTCCACGGAGCCTTCGCTCCGGTCGCCAGTGAAATCCTGTATGCTGCGGTCGAAGGCCCCTATCCCAACGACCCCAGCAAGAACCTGTACAAGAGCCTCCAAAGGCCGCTATGGCCCATCGTGGAACACCCCCACGAGGTGACGCAATCCGCTGATCCGCAACCCAGCCCCCGAACCGCGCAGAGCACCCTATGACAGACCAGATTTTCCCGACAATTGATACCCCTTCGGTCCTTGTTGATCTGGACGTGGCCGAGGCCAATATTCGAGCGTTTCAAGCCTATTGCGACCAACATGATCTGAAGTTGCGCCCGCACATAAAAACTCACAAACTGCCTGATCTGGCCCGTTATCAGATCGCGCAGGGGGCGATTGGGATTACCTGCCAGAAAGTCTCGGAAGCCGAGGCGATGGTTAATGCTGGCGGCATCGAGGATGTGCTGATTACCTACAACATCCTGGGCGAGGCCAAAACCCGCCGCCTGCGGGCGCTAGCCGGCCGGGTCCACCTGAGCGTTGTAGCCGATAACAGTGTCGTTGTTCAGGGTTTGAGTGCGGCATTCGCAGATGCCTCAGACCCCCTGAACGTACTGGTCGAGTGCAATACCGGCGCAGATCGCTGCGGCGTCGCGACACCGGAACTGGCCCTGGCCCTGGCGCAGGAAATCGACGCGGCCCCGGGCCTGCGATTTGCGGGCCTTATGACCTATCCACCAAAACGCGTCACCCCCGATGTGGCGGATTGGCTGCGCGGCGCCAAATCCCTGATCGAAGATAGCGGGCTGACGGTCGGAACCATCTCGTCCGGTGGCTCGCCCGATATGTGGCGCGCGCATGAGATGCCTTTGGCCACGGAATACCGGATTGGCACCTACATCTACAATGACCGCTCTCTGGTTGAGAATGGAACCTGCGGCTGGTCCGATTGCGCACTGACCGTGCTGGCTACGGTCGTCTCGGTCCCGTCGGAACACCACGCTGTCATCGACGCGGGCTCAAAAGTGCTGACATCCGATCTGGTCGGGATGCAGGGGCATGGCCACGTGCTTGGCCGGGACGACCTGATCATAGATCAGCTCAGCGAGGAACATGGCCGCCTTAGCAGCGAAGGGCCCATAGGTCTATCGGTTGGGGAACGTCTGCAGATCGTGCCGAACCATGCTTGCGTGGTCTCGAACATGCTGGATCATGTCGTGCTGATGCGTGGCACAGACCCCGTCGGCCCAACCCTGGTCGTTGCACGTGGTCAGGTCTGGTGAGCGCACTTTTCTATTCAACAACTCATCCCGCTCAGTAAGGAGTTTTCCCATGTCAGTAGAACGTATCGGCGTTGAGCGCACAGGCGCTGGCGGTCAGTCTCTGCCCTTTTCCCCAGCAACCCGCGCCGGAGATTTCGTGTTTATTTCCGGACAGGTCGCCATGAAAGAAAATGGCGAGATCGAGCCTGGCGGCATTGAGGCCCAAACAAAGCGAACCATGGAAAACGTGATCGCCGTTCTGGCCAAGGCCGGCTGCACGCTTGACGACGTGGCCAAAGTCAATGTCTGGCTGGACGATCCCCGTGACTTCTGGACGTTCAACCGTGTATACGCCAGCTACTTTCCAAACGGTGCTCCGGCACGCTCTACCGTGCGGTCTCAACTTATGGTCGACGCAAAAATTGAGATCGACGTGACGGCGTACAAACCGTTGTAAAAAACTCTCGTTGCGGTCATTGACGAGTACGTTGTCACTGACCTGTCCGAGGGGAATCGGTTATGTCCAGGCGTATTAGGTTGGAATTGACCCACCGGCGTTGCCAGGTAATTTAGGCTGGCGCGTAGGAGAGCATCAAAGTCTGATTACGTTGTAATTTCCAGGGCACAACCGTGCCATAAGTCAAAGGCATCGGCTCTTGAATGACGGTAGCGGTTAGCTGTCATTTGATATCGGTGCGGGCGGAAGACTGTGTTGATCTGATTGTAAGCAATCGGAACCTCTGTGCTTGCGCGGTTGACAATTACGCTGGATGCGGCATGAAGATCTTCTACACCAGACATGCTCAAAGCAAACCGATGATACGCCCAAACCGCGTACCCGGTCACCTCTCGTGGAAAACGGATGCCTTTGAGATGGCGCAAATTTATCAGTATTTTCAGGCGGCAGGCGTAACCCGACGAGTGTCGAAATTCAATTTGGCAATGCCCGTCAGTCCAGCGAAATTGATCAGGCATATAGAGCAATACTAGTCTTCGAGGACAAACTCTTTGACCATAACATCCATTCCGGCGGTTAGCCCTCCGTCCACAGCAAGCCCGATACCTGTGACGTAGTCAGCATCGTCAGAGCCCGAATAAGCAACAGCTTTTGCGACATCTTCAGGTTCTGCCACCCGGCCCAGCGGATACCATTTAGCCAGTTTGTTGAAGACATCGGGGTCCTTTTCCACCCGGATTTTCCATGCGGCGGCCTCTGTGTGCACAGATCCCGGAAGCACAGAATTGCATCGAATCCCGAACGGGCCATATTCGGTCGCTTCCGCTTCCGCTTGCGGCAAGTTCAAGACAGCTGCTTTGGACGCACTATAGGCGGGACTTCCAAAGTAACGAATACCTGCCTGGTTTTTTGGCAGTTCACATATGTGCGTGGCCGCGAAATTTTAATAAAGGCGCGAAAATCACGCTGAATCTAACTGTCGGACTCCGAGCTTCTGTCGTAACCATTAAACCCAGTTTGATCCCAAGACACCTGGCGTCCCTTTGGCCTTACTGCGCAAAGGCAAGAAACACGATCCCAAACGCCACAATAGTTGCGGCAAGAAGTCTGTTGGATTTTGGTCCCTCACCGAACCACATCACACCAATAACCGCTGCAAAGATGACAGAGCTTTCTCTGAGTGCCGAGACCATACCTAAGGGTGCAATTGTTTTTGCGTAAAGCACAAGTCCATACGCCAACCCAGAAATGACGCCGCCGGCCAGACCGGCCCAGACAAACCGTCGGGGCAACGCGACCAGTCGCTGCCAGCGCGCCGTGAAAATAAACGCCGCGACAAAGATTTCGGCAGCAAATAGTGCCGCAATATAACCCAGCGTGTTTTGCGAAATCCGGATCCCGATCCCATCCACTATCGAATAAGATGCAATCATCACGCCGGTACCACCAGCTGCCGCTAACGCAATCAGGCTCGTTTGCCTGCCCAGCCCGGCAATGGAAAGACACCCGATCCCAATCGAAATGCAGAAAATGCCAATCCAGGCCGTCACAGGTAGATATTCGTGAGCAAACACAATGGCACCCAATGCGACAAGGATAGGCGTCATTCCCCGTGAGATGGGGTAAACCACCGACAGGTCACCGTGTTTGTAAGCAGTATTCAAAAACCAGTAATAGCCCCAATGGATCATTGTCGACCCTACGATGAAGGGAAAAGCAGCCAGAGCCGGAAATCCAGTGAAAGGTAAAACAAAGAACGCGGGAACTGCATGCCCAAGTGAGACGAGGCCCAGAACAATGGCCTTGTCGGGCGCCCCCTTTACGACCGCATTCCACAGTGCATGCAGGAACGCGGCGGTTAAGACTATGAGAAGGGCATAAATTGTCATGAAGTTCCACATATTGGGCCAACCAGCCGTTGTGTACCAAATCTCGCAGCAATGTCACGTTGTTCCGGTTGAACCGAACCACGAGATACGACCGGGGCAGTCCATTGAGATCTTTTGCATATTTGTCTGCGCCCAAAACATCGACGAGGTGTATTAGTTGGGCACTCAAACGGTTAGACTAGCAATAGAGGTAGCAGATGCCGCGAATCTCATGTCGGTTCATGTTCGCGACTTCGATGCCTGCCTGAGTCGCTGAAGCTGAGCATCGGGCGGGTTCGCCCTTTGATAAATCGGTGATCATGCTCGACGATATTATTCAAGTAATTCCGCCTCACCATCTTTATCGGAAAGCCGTTGACCTCCGGCATCCGGGCGAAGAATTTGGTCGCGGCGAGTTCGCTTCGACGCTTTGAAAGCATGAAATCAAACGTTTTGCCGTGCTTGTCGATAGCTCGATAGAGATAACTCCACGCGCAGCTTCAGCGATTGCACCAGAGTATCTCGTCACCCAGCGGTTCAGTGTGTTGTGATCTACCGAAACACCCCGCTCTCGCATGATCTCCTCCAGATCACGATAGGACGCGCCGTATCGAGCATAGAAGAATGCGGCGAACAGGATCACGTCCTTCATGTATTGCACACCTTTGAAAGAAATCATGAACTGATTCTCGACTGAATACACCTGTGACCATTCACCGTCTGCATTCGAGCGCATCAATAGTCAAAAGTTTGCAACGGAACCCTAAGCGCTTTACCTGAGACAGCTCGAAGTAAGCAGTTTCCCCTGGTTTTCGGAATTACGTTTCCCCCCGACAAAGACGGCCTTGATGCCTTTGGATTTCCTCTTTGGCTGATCCGCCGTCGCCTGATCTGCAACGTCACTATCGGAGAACAGGACCATATCCGCAAAAGATCCTTCCGTGATCACACCTCTGTTCTTGAGACCGAAGACCTTGGACGGCAGTCCGGTCATTCGATGAACGGCCTCTTCCAGAGTGTAGACCGGAATATCGCGCACATAGCGCGACAACACTCGTGGGAACGTACCCCACAGGCGTGGATGTGGCTTTTTGTCAAAGGGGAGGCCATCAGAGCCAATCATGGTCATCGGATATTTCATGACACGCTGCACATCGTCTTCAGACATCAGGTAATAAAGCGCGCCAGCAGGTGCGAGCCGATCAACAGCGTCAGCTTCGGAACAGTTCAGAAGTTCCGCCACTTCCTTGAGGCTCTTACCGACCATGTCAGGCATTGGGTCCGAGCGTGCGATCACGATATGCCCGCCGCGCAATGCCCTTTCGCGGGTCAGAGACGTGGACGAGTAGCAATAGGGATAGACGTCCAGCGCAAGGCTTTGCTGGGCCGCTGCATCGTCAATCAGCTTGAGAGACTGCTTGGTCGCGCCGTGATTATGATCGCACATCGACTTATGATGGGAAAAGATGACCGGCACATCTGCGTCCCGACCGATTTTCAGTGCTTCCTTAACTCCATCAATCATGCCATCCGCCTCGTTGCGGATATGCGTGACGTAGAAGCCTTTGCGATCTGACATCGCCTTGCACAGCTCGATCAATTCCCGCGTGTCGGATTTCTGCGCCATGGAATAGGCCAATCCAGAGCTCAGACCAATCGCGCCTGCGTCCATGCTTTCGAGCAGCAGATCGGCCATCTTTGCGATTTCTTGATCCGTTGCTGGGCGGTTCACATCATCCATGACCGACAAGCGCAGCGTCGAGTGTCCAACGAGGCCCAGGTAATTCACGGATGGTTTCGCTTGCTTCACCGCCTCCAGGTAATCCGCGAACCGTTCAAACCGCTGCGAATGGGATTGCAGCAGAATATCGTATTCGGCGGGGATATTGGCATGAGGTGCGAACGGGGCGGGGCTGTATCCGCACAATCCCACAATGACTGTGGTAATCCCCTGACTTGTTTTGCAGGTCATGTCGGGGTCGGCAATTAGAGCAATGTCGTCATGCGTGTGGACGTCGATAAATCCCGGCGCCAGAATCAGGCCTTGCGCGTCCACATCCGACCGACTGGGAAATGACCCACCGCCACGCTCGATCCGGACAATCTTGTCGTCCTTCACACAGACAGTCGCCACGTAACGCTGAGACCCCGTGCCATCCACCACGGTCGCATTTGAGACAGTCAGGTCATACATTGGAAGACGTCTCTTGAGATTGGTATTTTGGCTGACGTGAGAGGACTTCAGCAATGACGATCAACACGAGCGTTCCAACTGCAAAGAGGTTTGCCGTGCCTCTGTCGAGTAGAAAACAACCGACGGCTGTCACGAACAGCACGATGGCCAGAACGCTGGGTATCGAACCCGCGACTGTGTGTTTCGATAGCGAATAGGCAAGTCCCGTCAGTCCTATCAACGCGGCACCGAAGGCTACAAAAGCCGCCATCGCACCATTTTGGAACAGGATATCTCCAGAGAGAAACAGCAGCGGAATGGCATAAAGACCCTTTGACAGTTTCCATGAAACGATACTGGTCGCGAAGGGCTTAGCTCCTGCTATTCCCGCAGCCGCGAAGGCGGACAGCGCGATCGGCGGGGTAACGGTGCTGTCCTGACTATACCAGTAGATCATCAGGTGGATGGCCAGGATCGTAAACCCGAACTCCTCGAACCCGGTGCCGACGACTGCCGCGACAATGACATAGCTGGCCGTGATCGGCAGCCCCATGCCAAGGATTAGTGAGATCAGGATGACCGCAATCACCATCAGATAGACGTTTCCTTGCGCAACATCGAAGATCATTGCAGAGAAGGTGATCGCCTTGCCGGTCATGGTCAGAATGCCAACGACAACGTTGGCGGCCGCCAACATCAAAGCAGTTATCGAAGCGGTCTTGGCGGTGTCCAGAAACACGTCCGCCATCCGCGCAAAGGTAATCTTGTTGTGTTCCGTCAACCAGCTGGCGGCAACAACGACGACAATTGCGGCGCAGCACGAGTAGATGGGGGTGTATCCCAGGATAAGGCCGCCGATGAATGCCGAAATGCCGGTCAGGAAAGGTATTCCGTCACGCCACTCGACAGGCGTCCGCTCGATCTTAAGCTCGAAACCGGCCCGTTTGGTGTAACAGGCGACGCCGATGAAGACTGAGTAGAAGTACAAAATTGCCGGCAGGATCGACAAGGTGACGACCGTGCCATATCCAACTTGCGTCCATGCCGAGAGGATGAAAGCCCCTGCGCCCATCACGGGCGGTGCAATCTGTCCGATGTTGGACGCACTCGCCTCAACTCCCGCAGCAAACTTTGGCGAATACCCTGCCCGCTTCATCATAGGGATCGTGACAGAGCCAGTGGCCATGACATTCCCGATCGAGGTTCCGCTTACCGATCCCATCAACGCACTGGCAATGACCGCGGCCTGTGCCGGACCGCCGTGCATACGAGATCCCAGCGCGAGGGCCAGGCGCATCAGGAAATCCCCGCTGCCTGCGGCCAATAAGACCGAGCCGAAGAGGATAAACAGGTAGACAAAGGTGGCGGATATCGATGCCAGGAATCCAAAATACCCTTCTCCGCCCCAGAAGATACGATAGGCGAAGGTCTCATAAGAAATGCCCCGGAAGCCTAGATTTCCCGGCAGCAATGCCCCGAAATAGATCGCATAGAAGACGCAGATCGTTGCCAGGGCCGACAACACCCAGCCACCTCCGACACCCGCCGCGATGACCACCAGAAACATACCCAACGCCGCCATGAACAGGTCTGCCGGGATCAGTTCGTCACCCCTTTGGAACAGGGCCTCCTCCATGCCCACCACATAGATCGGCAAGGTCACAGACAGAGCCGCAAAGAGGAACAGGATGTTTCGGTTCAGAACAGATGTGCTGCGCATCGCCGCAAAGGTGAACAGGAACATCATCGCGCCGCCCACATGGATGCTGTTGCGCCAGCTTTCAGAGATTGTGGACAGCGTTGAAAAATAGAGGTGGAAGATACCGAACGCAGTGGCGAGGATCAGCAGTGCTTTGTTCAGCACCGTCCAGTCGGTTTGTGTTTGCTGGTCAGCCATGGGGTTCTCCTGATGAAAACGGCGGCGATTGGGAGAGAGCCGCCGCCGTCTCGCGTGGCCGTGCGGAACAATCAAATGCCCCGCAAGCCGTCAGTGTTAGGGGCGCAGGTGATCCGGGATGGTCAGACCGTTTTCCTCGTAGAAGCGGACCGCACCGGGATGCAGCGGTGCGCTCAGACCCGAAAGTGCAGTTTCAAGCTGGATGGCTTGGGCGGACGGGTGAATGGCGTGTACGTCTTCAAGATTGTCAAAGACCGCTTTCACGAACTGATAGACCACTTCATCAGATATCCCTTCATCAACCACCATCAGGTTGGCATATTCTGCGCTGTCAACGGCATCCGTCTGTCCGGGATAGGTGTTGGCGGGAATTTCCTTCCGGTAATACAACCCGGGGAAGGCGTCGTTCAGCATGTCGAGCTGCTCGTCTGAGAATGAGAGAATGGTAACTCCATCCGCCCCGACAGTTGCATAAAGCTCGGTCACGGCGGCAACGGGCATACCCGCCCCAAGGTTTGCTGCGGAAATTCGACGATCTTGCAGCGCGCGCGCGGATTCAGAGTATTTCGCAAGAAACTCCATATCCATATTTTCGACGTCATTGCCGATCGCACCCAGCATCAGCGAAGCAGCAGTGCGCGCGCCGCTTTTGCGACCGCCGATATTGTATTTGCCCGACAGCGTTGCGAGGTCGGCGACAGTTCCGGTTTTGACTTCGCTTGTCAGGGCCACCTGATGTTCAGTGTTGCCCCAGAGTGAAAACAGAGCCCGCAGGTTCGATTGAGGTTTGCCATCAAATACTCCTGTCCCACTGGTAGCGAGCGCCCCGACAACACCGTTTGTGATCCCAAGATCGATCTCGTCCTTGCCGATCAGACGGACATTCTCGGTACTGCCGCCCGAAGACACAGCATCCACTGACAAATCGGGAACCGTGTCAGAGACGATTTTGGCGATGCCGACGCCCACCGGGTAATAGGTGCCCCCGGTTCCGCCAGTGCCGATCACCAGTTGATCCGCTGCCATAGCTTGATTTGCGAATGAAAAACTTGCTGCCACGGCAGCTGCCAAAAACTTGTTCATGGGTCTCCTCCGGTATTCACCCGTGCGTTTCGCCGGATATTCCCATGAGGCTAGTCAGCCCTACGAATATCACCTAATAATGAATATTGACCCATGTATAATGTCATCTAATAGGACAATGTATGCAGCTTAGACAGATCGAAGTCTTTCACGCCTATATGATCACGGGATCGACTGTCGCCGCGGCGGACATGCTATCGGTCACGCAGCCAGCGATCAGCACGACCTTGAAACGGATGCAGGACGAGCTGAAGCTGAAACTGTTTCGGTCGGTCAAAGGGCGTCTGCAGCCCACCGCCGAAGCCCACATGTTGTTTCGACAGGTTCGCGCAATTCATGAGGATATTAATCAACTTGAACAGCTCTCTAAGGCCCTTGCAGAAGGAAAAACGGGTAACATTCGGGTGGGTGTTGTACCCGCACTTGGAGAAAACATCGCGGCTCAGGCCATTGCCAGTGTAACCCACGGAAGCACAGATCTGAAGGTGGCTATCGAGGTCCTGAACACGCATGAACTGATGCACCTTATTCAAGCCGGCCGCCTGGATTTTGCATGTATATTTGGAAAAGCGCACGATCTTCCCGTAGAAACCATCTTTGAGACTAACATACGGGTGCACTGTGTCTTGCCGACCGGCTATTTTAATGATGCTGACTGCATAAAGTTGGAAGAATATGTCCAACTTCCTCTTTCCTTGATGCGCCCCACAGATCCGATCGGCCGCCTGCTGCGCGAAGCTTGCGCGGAAAAAAATCTTTATCCAAACTCCATGATCGAACTGCGCAATTGCAAAGCTGCAATCGCGTTTGCCGAGAACGGCGTCGCTGTAGGGGTGGCCGACGACATTACGCTTGCCGGGGCCGCGCTTGCCAATTCCAGAGCGGTACCGTTTGACCCGCCGCTTAGCCTTGCAGTCTCACTGGTGCGAAAACCTGATCATCTGCCTTCGATTGCAGAATCCAGGTTGGTAGATGCATTCATGGCCTCATTGGAGAATATGCGCGATGGATAGCTTGATGAGATTTTTGCGTATCTGCCCAGCCTTTGGTTGGGCGGAGAGCTTATTGTTACTCTTCGAAAGGGCTTCGCTACTTCCTAGCCACTGGTTTGTCACTGCCAGAGCTTACTTTGCCAGAAGGATCAATATTTTTACTCGATGCAGGTATTAGCTCCTGCGCATTTAATAGAACATGCAGCTCGGTTTGCGTTGAGACGGTGTGCTTTCACGGGAATTCAATTGGACGTAACTTTTTCAAAAAGCCGAGAAGCAATTCTGTTTACATCGTTTGTTGTGTTGTTGGAAAAAACTGCAACCAATACGTCGTCTTCAAAGCTATATATGAAGAAGCTCCGGAACCCCACTATGCTGCCTTCGTGCATAACCAGATCCCCGCTTCTCATCACACCGAGACCGTAATGAGCCTCACCGCGCAAATCTCGCCCGGGCCATCGGTTCGCGTCGATGGAAACGACCGGTCGAAGTATGTATTCAATTGATTGCTTCGAGAGTCGTGGGTGTTTCATACGCCTGTACACATCCACCCATTGGGAGAAATCGCCTGCGGTGGTCACCAGGCCTCCGTCGGCAGGAGTGACCGGAAGCGATATGATGTCATCTTTGGCATAATCGCCTTTCTTGTGGTCCCATCGAAGACCTTGGGCGTCGTTTTGTTGGAGCTGAAACCGCTCGTCGTGAATCTCAGATTCGGTCATTCCCAGCGGAGCAAGAAGCTCGTTTCTTAGATAGTCACCAAAAAGGGTTTCTGTCCTGGATTCGATTATTTTGCCGAGCAGAGTGTAGCCAATGTTCGAGTATCGAAATCGGTCACCTGGTGTAAAATTTAGTTTGCTATGCATCGCCTCGCGGATCATTCCATCAATCGTCTTGTCGAATGCCCAGCCATCAGTCACGTCATAGTAGTCGCGCTCGATTGCGTAGTCTGGTATGCCGCTTGTGTGGCTCAACAGATGCCGGACACAGATTTGGGACCACATCGGCGATCTGTACTTCTGCGGCAGCAGACTGTTGATCGGATCGTCGAGCGTCATCCGCTCTTTTTCGACAAGTTGCAGTATCGCTGCGGCAGTGAACTGTTTGGTTAGGGAGCCGACATGCAGACGGTGGCTAAGCTGGTTCCGTGAGCCTTCGAGGGAAAGTCCGTAGGCGCAGTTGTGGGTGACTCTGTTCGCAATCTTTATGAACGCAACTCCGGAAAAATGCTCGACTGAGATCATTTCTTGAAGAAGGGCTTCCAATTGTTCGTCAACTACTTGGTCCAATCCGGTTCGCTCCCCCTCATTCGACGTGTATGAATAGCTCATCACCGCACTGCACTCCCGGACCAGAAAGCGCCTCAACCCACCACAACGTCGCGAAAGCTTCTTTGGGCTTGCGTGGTTATGCTCTCATTTTGATCCGCGGCTCTCCTAAACATAGCGGTGGACCCTTTCACAGGGAAAGGATCAATGGCTACTTTACGAGTGTAGTTTTTCTAGACGTCGCAAGTCACGATATATATAAATTATATATGTTTCATATATCATCTGGAGAATTGACAATGGGATTAGTTAAGATTGACGAAGTGCTGCACGAAGACGTGCGACGCGCCAGTGCGGTAATGTGTCGATCCATTAACGCACAGGCAGAATTTTGGATGAAAATTGGTATGTTGGCTGAGGCCAATCCTACACTTTCTTTTGTAGATATCATCAAGATGCAGCTAAAAGCGGCGACCATGAAAACTAACGTCGATGCTGCATAGGGTGTAGAAAGATGATCAACGAACCAACAACGTTTATGTTGGAGATCAAAGGCTTCTTTGACGCCTACATAGCTGCTTTCGCCCGTGAAGACGCTTCGTCTATCGCTGGAATGTGGGACGATGTTGGCCTGTTTCCTTCTCCGACTGGCAACTTCTCGATGAACAGGAAAGAATTCCACAAGCATTGCGAAACGCTTCTTAATTTCTATCGGACAATGGGTGTCGTCAATCCAACCGGCGCTTTGCTTTCGGTAGAGGAGTTATTCCCAAATGTTGCGCTCGCCCGTATGGCATACCGTGCGCTTGGAGCGGGCGAAGCAGTTGTTGCCTCATGGGAGCATGTGTACATTCTCCGAAAGACTGATCAACGTTGGCGCGTTTCGTGGACAATTGCGGATGATGAGATTGCAACTTGGAGTGCTGTCGAAGCCCAAAGCTAAAAGCAAACTACCTTTGAGTGATACCTCGAGCGTGCCCCACATTTCCTCTTAGGGTAAACAAGATGCTCAAAGGTTTTGGTTGAACGCGTCCGATCAAGATTGTGACACAGAAACACCTAAATAGCATCGTGGAATAAGATCACAGATTCATCAAAATTCGATCCCGGCCGATGCTTGGCTTCAAATCATTTGAATCTGTATCTACAAATCTTTCTCGTATCGAAGTCACGCACATGATCCTTAAAAGCCAATTCACGCCCGGACTCTGTAGATTTCAAAAATTCGTAGAATTGGTGGCCTAATCCATCTGTCACTGTGCCCTTAATTGCTGGACGCAGATACATACTGGTGCATTTGCCGAGGTTTTGTGCCCTCAATTCTCGGATATCCACAGGTCACCAACCGATGACCTCACATACATTCGGTGGAGGATCCAAAGGGCCGCTGAACCTGTTCACGTCTGTCTAACACACGACTTATCCCCAGAATGCACAGTCTTGGATCATGGGCACAGTCAGGCAATTAAGGACACAGTCTAGCAATTAAGGGCACAGTGACAGCGGCACGCAAGCTTACTCCAATAATATTGCGACTTCCCAAGGTTCTGTCGCAAACTCCGTCCCCACCTGTCAGATCGAACGCAGTTCTGTTAACGCGGGCTGGAATATGACAGGAGCTAACCGTGACGATC